>JBEAVK010000194.1:0-6256 GCA_041160955.1 Bacteroidota bacterium | reverse complement strand
GCAGCCAGGCTTGTTCGTCAAATGCTTGTTTTTGACCATCAATCCAACCGTAGCAAAGCGCTACATCAAGTGCTTCCGCATAACTGATGGTCTTTATTCCGGAATTTTTCTTGAATATCTTGAGCCAAAACCCATTCGAGTTATCGTGGTTCTTTTCGAGCCAAGTTTCAAACGCTTCCGCTGTTTTGAATTCAATTGTTGGGATAGTATTTGGTTTAGTCATATTGCTGCGGCTGTTTTTTCGTTCTTTATGCTGTGCAAAATTAGTGAAAAGTATTTATTTTTTCACTTTGCACAGAAATTTGAACACTCTCGGGCTATTCGCGCCTCTCCCTACTCAATTCGACGATTTTTATTACATTGTGCAGTTACAACTTATTTCAATGGCAACCTTCCTAATAGGTTTATCGGGATTTGATTTGTCTGATAAAAAAAGGTGGTATTCCCAACAAAAACACCACACTACCGCTTGTGCATCACCACTACTTTCTCCGTCACGCTTTCCCCAGCCTCATTGCTGATACTCAAAAAATACGAACCCTCTGGCAAGTCCGAAACGGGCAATTCAATTATGCCACCTACTGGCATCGGGACGGCTGCCCTCGTATACACGAGCGTGCCGACAAGCGTGTGCAGGCGCAGCGAAAATGCGGAGCCGGGCATTTGGGACAAATCAATGTTTATGTTCGTATTGACGGGATTGGGGTACAGGTGTAGCCGACCACCGCAACAAGTCTAATGATTTGCAATTTAATTTTATCGCTTTTTTGCGGCAATATTTTTTAGGGGTAGATCAGCCGCAAAAAACTTGTAAAACTGTCAAAATGCGGTACATCTAAATTATAACCAAGTTCTCAAAGTGGCTTCTGGAATAAAGGATGATACTCCAATAAGCATCGTTAACAACCCAAAAATCACCAACATAACTGCTCCATTGGTGCTCATTCCACTATCTCCTCTACTTAATACAATTGCTTCAGGGCTTACGTTCAAACCCGATTCCTTAAATAAATTTAATATAATTCCGTTTAGTTTTTCACCGTCATATTTTCCCTCGATGGTGAATTCAGGATTACTAAAATATGTACCTGTACTTCCTAAATCAGCATCCTTTACGTGTGAATCGTGAATGACTAATTTTGAATCTGTGCTATATGCTTTTTTCATCAAAGCAATAAGTTCTGTTGAATCAACAACACCTTTCAGGGTATCATTACTTGAAGTATTATTAAGATCCTCAATGTCTATTGTAACGTCGTCACTTGAATAAACAGGATAATAAATAGTTGTCAAAGCGTTGCTTTTGCCACTTCTGATCTCCACATAAGAACTAGATGGAACCACAGCATCTTTAATTTTTAAATATCTAGGAATATCATCGGCAGGTGTTTTTAGCAATTGGTCGAGCGTCATTTCTATTACTTTCCCAGTTGAAATATTAAATCTGATGTCAGGAATTGCCATGCCAAATACCAAGTATCCAGCAACGAAAATACCAATTAGGCGATAAAGAAAACTAAGATTTTTAAACAAAAGTGCTATTTTTGCTAAGATTTTTTTCATAAAAAGTAAAATTAGATGTTAAAATTAATGGCTTAAAAAATTAAAATTATAAATATTTTTTGATGTCGGTTTCGATTTTTTCTGCGATTGCCGCTAACGCAGGCTGTGAAAAAACGCCCCCAACTCCAAAGGCCGTTTTTGAAGCACAATTTCGGATTATTTCAACTAAAGTGCTATGTGGGGACAAATATAGGGTCGTATGGCCAAAAACAACTTTTTAGAGATGCAATGTGGATTTTTATCCCTAAAATATTGGTAATGCGGCTTAGGTTACCCATAAAGATAGCGTTTAGTGCATAAGAACCCTGCCAATCCTAATTCCCACACACACAAATCGCATCGCTCAAATTCGTCGCTTCCACCGTAAGAAAGCCGCTATACCCGGCCGGCGCGCAAACCTGAATACTGCCCGTAACGCTGTTAAAGACCTGGGTAAAAGTTTGCGTGTTGCTTGCTGCACTAACTTTGTAAGTAAGCGAAAAAGGCGGCGATCCTGTAAATGTTGCGCCAATCGTTTGGCAAGATCCGCTACCGCAAATGACTGATGTGCCGTTGAAACTAACCGTCGGGCTTTGTACCCAGCGGACTACCACAATATCATCTGAAAAGTCGGCGCATGGCTCTGTTATATCAACAGTGCCCGACTGTTCATTTGCCGCTACAGCCATGATATAGTAATACACCCCGGTTTGCATAAATGTTGGAATAAAGGTGGCTTCGGGTTCCGTATAGGTATGCAAAATATCGTAAGTAACATCAGGGTAATTGATATAGTTATAATTAAATACTACAAATACCAGACTATCGTTTCCATCCAAATTTTCATCTCCATTATGTGGCAACGGTATTGGGTCAAGGCTACAAGAGTTTAACAAAATCGGCCCAGAAAAAGTGCCAGATTCAGAAGTACAGTCACATAAAGGGCCGGATGTATTCATCGGATCGGGCGCAAAAGAGTAAAATCCACTGTTAACTAAGTCACCATAACAGAGGGCATTATAAGAGCCGGTGCTCAAATCAAGTTCACCGAATAATTCGGAACCGGGTACCGGACCAAATAGCTTGTTGCAAACACCCACGAGTAGCCCTGATGGGGAGGGGAAAAGCGAGGTTTGTTGCACAGAAAATGTCGGGGCTAAAGTGATTTGATATATAATACCACTTTGATAGTTAATATACAGATTTCCATTATATTCAAAAATTTCTGAAAACCCGTTAAACCCCGATTGGCTTCCAATTAATGTTACGGTATTCTGATTAATGTTGTAAATATAAAAATTATCATTTTGATGCCATAGCAAGGTGCTGTCACTCAATCCATATAATCCGCCTGACCCAGCCAGAGGTATAGTCAACAATAAAGTTGTGGTGGACGTAACCGGATCATATCGAAAAATCTGGCTATGATATGGAGGATCAGGCATACCTCCGGAAATATAAATGGTGCCGTCGGGCATCATCCAAAAATCTCCGATACGCATGGACAGACCGGGAGCAACAGGAGTTTGTTCACAAGTAAGCAGGTTAACGGAAACGATGGTATTGGTACTCGTGCCAAGCATGGCTAGGATGCTTTGGGCGTTTGATACTGTTTGTTGTAAAAATATAAAAAAGACCATGACTAAGGCCCTGTGGGAGATAAAATGAAATTTTTTCATTTGCGAAATTCTATAAACATTATAAATATTTATAGAATTTTGATGTGCGAATGCGCGACGTTTAGGAAACATTTTCGTATATTATTTGTGTAACCAAAATGGTGTTTCGATCGAAATTCGCTGCAAATATAAGAATTTGTAATGAATTGGCAAAACTTAGGAGATGAAAGTTTTCCTTATGCTTAGTCAACGTGGCCTACTGGATTGTCATTTTGGCATTATACTCAGAAGGGGTTTTACACAGGTGACCCAAATACGTCAGAAAATTTTTAGGCAAGACGCAGGTGTCTTGCCTAAAATAATCAAAATTTACTTTGAAACTATAATCTTCTCTATAAGTCGTTGACCTTATTTTAAACTGTTCAAATTTTGTAATTTATTATTGTTGTCCGTAAAAGTCTGAATTTTCTGGAGAAGATCACTCATGCCCGCAGAATTAATCTGAGTATAAATATAATTTGTCATGTCGTTAATGAGTTCATTTTCAGCATTATATACATTTTGTTCTTGTTTTTTATATTCGCTATTGCCGCAATAGTTAAAGTTGCCACCACCTTTATAACCAAACTTGTCCCAATCGCTAGGTGCATTGTCGTAATTGTCCACCAACATCCAAACAGCTTGACCTGAATTGTCAGTCACACTAATATACCCGGCTCGTTGATTAATTTGTTGTTGGATGGAAGCACTGATTTGTTGAACATAGTCCGTGTACTCACTGCTGTAAGTGGCCACAGCATGGGCAAGATCACGTGTGATTTTATCATCCTTACCATTGACCTGAAGGCTGTAGATCCATGCTTGTTTACCAAAAGCCAATACATAACTGGAAAAAAGTAGGAAAGGAGCAAATTTAAACATCGCAACACTTGGCTGGTCTAAATTATTGGTATTGACTGCAAGATCGCCTTTCATTAAATTTACAGCGTCAAAAAGGCGAGAAGGAGTTGTGAAGTTCTCATGTGCGTTGGAAATAAAATAGTTGGCATTAGAGAGGGCATCCTTGTAATCTTGCGAATTTTTGTCCGCATTGGAATTTGAAAGCAGATTGAAGTCGGCTTCATTAAAGTAAAGTTGCTCCCAACCTTGCCAAGTTTCTATGGTGGATCTAGCAAAATCAATCTCAATTTGAATTTTATTTTGTTCCAACAATTGTTTTATTTCGTCAATAATCTCTGACACATCCGACTCTGGACTTAGCCATTCGCTCAACAACGAAAACAAGGCTTGGAGCACAGTGCCAGCAATGGGATAACCATCGGCGGCTAAACCTGCACCAATATAATTCAAAATACTCAATGTTGAACTGGCCAAGGTATCCGAAACGGCATCCATCTTTGCCTCTGGCGGTGTTGGATCCACAGGAGGAGCAATATCCAACTCGGTTATTTTCCCATCTGCAAGAATCTGGCCCTCATCATTGATCGTCAAATGACCAAAAACGACCAACAGGCCCAAAGTGTTCGATTGCATTTTAAAACATACCGTGTTCGGTTGGAAATCGCCCCAAATCGCCGAGAGCGTAAAAAAGCCGGCCTCTTCTACGGTATCGTTAAATACCTTGTTGTACAACGAGGCAACTAATTCTGTAAAATTTTTGTCCTGAGTTTGCCAATATCGAACTAATGTCTCCCGGTTTTCGTCGGGAAAATGCAAAGCCAAATCCCCAAGGTCTTGCAAAGGCGGTAAAATGGGAATGGTGCTGAGGACGGTGTCTAGGCTAAATCCACCGCGTTGAAGGATTACCTGCTCATCAATTGGGGTAGTGCTGGGGTTGGGTTGAAACAAAAAAAAGTGGCGCATGGTATAGTTTTTTTCGTTAAAGGTGGCAATATCGCCGTAAATTAAATACTGCGTGGCATCTAAGAGATTGGATATTTTAGCACTCGCAAAAATATGTACTTTCCCATAAAGTTACCTAATTACATTCATTGTTTTTTTCAATAGATGTTATATGAACAGGGCAAATGCACGATAAAAAAAATTGGCAACAGTCCAAAGGGTTGCCTCTCCCTACTTGATTAGTGGCTGGTGTTATTTTTTATTATGTGTAATATTTCCTTTGCTTGCTCTAAATGCCTTTGTTCGTGTGAAACAATGATGTCAAATGCTGTTTCTAATTTGTAAACGATATTTCTGTTTGCAGGTGATGAAATAACAACACCTTGTTCAATAAGTCCTTTTGCTTCTTCTATTTTTTGTTTGAGCACATTTTGATGTATTTCAAATTTTTTAAGGATGTCTTCACTCACTTTACTTGTACTCGGCTCCCAAATCGGGAATGTATTCATTTTTTTCTGCCTGTCTGGTTGTACTGCTTTTAATACAGTCTTACCTAAAAATGAAACTATAAAACCAATTTTTGCAGTAAAAGGTGTTTTATAAGTTCCTTCTTTTAAGGATGCTAAAACAGGATAGTAGGTTTCATTAACCACTATCAAATGGTCTAAATTTTGGGCAATACTCCAAGTGCTTGAATTGGGTTTCCAATTCAATTCTTCATTTGTAAGTGTCCCAAACTCGGTTTGGGATTGTTTTGTAATGTTGTCTAATGTTGATGTCCAATTTTTCATTTCAAATTTTATTATTGTCCTTAGATTTACTTGCAGCCAACGGTTGGCTTGCTGCCGTGCGTCAGCGGCATAGGCGTACATTTTCCCAATAATTGTCACCACTAAGCAGAGTTATTTATTGGAATTTCTCACCTTTTGCCAGCATTTCAATAATTTCTTTCATGCGTTTGTCTCTTGTCTCTTGTTTTTTTGCGGTCTGAAGGCGAAATCCAATAAAGAAAAGATTGGACTTATTAAGGCCCATGAAAAACGCTTCTGCTGCTTTGTTTTTGCTAAGTTCTTTTAGAAAGTCGTCAGGTATCGTCATTGTGCTGGAGGAATCGTATGCCTTTTCCCAATTACCGTTTGTCTTTGCTTTTTCGACCGCCTTTAATCCTGCGGGTTTCATTCTGCCTTCATTGATTAATCTTTCGACATGTCCAATATTTATTTTGGACCAAATACTTTTTGGTGTTCGGGCAC
>JBEAVK010000201.1:0-8892 GCA_041160955.1 Bacteroidota bacterium | reverse complement strand
GTAGCCATTGGAACAGCCCTCTCTTGGGCTTGCTGACAACTGATAAATGATTGAAAAAAGAGCAAAAAAGCGAGCACTTGAAATTGATGCATAATGTTGATGAGTTAGTGAAATAATGTTGCAAAGGTATGGGCGGACACCGCCTAAGCCGCTTTTTGCTTGTAAAAGGATGTAAACGGGATGTAAAAGTGTGTTTTACTTTGTTTCCATTCACCCTATAAAAGATTGTTCGCTATCCAAAGCCACTAATTATACGATAAGTTCACATGCACCAGATAGAAGATCGGTCTCCAGACGTTTAAATTTGCCTTCCACCACTTTACCATCGGGATATTTAACTTGAATTACCTGATTTCTGGATAGGTTTTTAAATGGATTCTGGCGGGCGGGTTGCATCGTTGGTTTGTGATTTCTCTTTGCCTGCATTTCGGCCTGGTAATCCAAGAAGTATTTATTCAATGCCTTCTCATTTGATAAATCTATACCTTTTCCTAATGCACCCATCATCATACTTTTAGACATCCCCCAGTAATTGGGGTTTTGGGCATTACGAATCATATCAGGTATTATTTTTTGGATTTCCTGATGTAATTGAAGCGCATTTGTATGAAGTTGGTGCTCGTGCAGGAATGCAAAAAACTGCGTGAGTACTTTACCGATGACATGGAATTGTTCAATCTCTGCCGTAAGTTTTTTGGGTATCAAATCGAGACAAACCTCCCTTACAGTACCCTTAGTCCATTGTTCCGGCTGTTCGGAACGATAATTGAATGCATTTTCAGAAAACAAATCTATCGTAAAATCTACTTCATTTTGATCTTCCTTATCCAGCATACTGAAGAAGGTACTTTTCTCAAATTCGGCACACCATGCCATTAGTACAGTCTTATCCAGTTCGTCATCTTCATCCGGCAAGTTATAGGTGTGGTCCAACAGACTTTGTTGTGCTGCTCTTTGGCTATCGGTGTCGCGCCGAACAGATAATTCCAGATTCTCTTCTTCCAACCAACAATAAAAAGGATTATTTCCATTTTCTATACAGTTTTGCATGTATTTATCTGGTAGTTGCTGCAAGGACAAGGTATCCAATTCAATCATATAGGTATTGTCATCATCAGATTCCGGTAATTCTACTATCTCACCTACCCAGCCAGATATTAATTCTCCAGTTTCTTCCAGAGAGACTCCGTCTTTGACACGCACATGATCTTTTAATTTGAATTTCATAATTTGCTTCGTTTTTAAGGCGGCAAATGTACCAAGATCTTGGATTATCTACACAACTGGCTCAAATAAAACATTCATAAATTTTGTTATTTTATTTTTAAAAAAACGTTATTCGCTGCGGAATCCTAGAAAGATAAGGAGATTCCGCAGCGAATAACGAATTTTTGATAAAAAATAGAAAATAAGTAGCCCAAAACGCTGGTTTTTTTTGGGGGCTGCGATACCTCGGCTAGGCCATTTATTGCACTGTGACTAGCTTCCATGTCCATTTTTACCTTTTTCATTAAGGTAGCGATGTGTTCATATTCTTTTCGGTTGAGCTCCCAATGTAATACGACCGAAAATACTTCACCTCATCGCGTTCCCTGATTAAAATACTCACAAATAGTTTGATATTATCTTTGTCCAATTTGGTGCCAAAACCTGCATCCAATAATCGCAATCCTTGTTCTGTTTGCACGATATTTTTGTACATCCACTTTTGGTCGCCTCGATTAAAAACCGTCGTAGGCCGCTGAAAATCGCCATGCACGAAGTTGTTTTGGTGCAATTCTTCTATTTGTTGTTCAAATCGTTTCAGCATTTCAAGCCGGACTGAATACTCAAAATGGTGAATAGGCAACGGTAGTAGGCGTTCCATAACTAGCATTTCATGGGTCGTGCCATCGTCCAATTGCCATGGTTGCAGCCGTATGAATTTTGGCATCAAGTCGTTGATTAAGTTGGCCTGAATTAGCGCCATCGTTTCTTTTTGGATCGTCGGCCCTCCTCCGTCTTCAACCAAATTCACCGGCTCTCCCGTATGAACATCAACAAATACTAATGTGCTGGGTAATTGGATTTTACCAATTTCGGTATCGGAAAGTGCGATGACTATTGAGGCAGAGGAGTGCTCAATAACCTGGGGATAATTTGGTGGTGTATTTTCCATGTATGTATTGGCTGATAATATGCCGAGTTTTCTATTTTTTTGCGCCGCAACAAACCCTGAATTTTAATCCACTTTTGCAGCCGCAATCTTGCATCGAACCGGACAAACCTTCCAAGTCTTTTGGTATTTTCATTCCTGTTTTTTGCTTGAACTGTACATAATGGCGAATAATTCGTTGGCGATATGCACCATCATTGAGCATTATTTTGAAGCACTCCAGTAATCTCTCAGAGTGGCTTGTCTGTCGTTCGTAGGGATCTAAATCTGGGCCTTTAAAATATTTTAAATCATCGTCAGATAGGTTCGGTGCCCACTTGCGGTAAAATGCTTTAGGTTCCCACCCAAAAGAAAGAACCGCCAAACGGGAGCGTACTTGATTGCTATCCGTGAAAAAGACATGCATCATTACTCGTCTGCAATCGCATTTTTTATCTGCACAGTATAACTCGATAAAACTATATTCGCCTATCGGCAAAGATTCTCCATTTTGCAGCACCGTTATGGAGCGGGTTTCGTGTTCGGCAATTTTTGGAAAGATACTATTAAATCCTAGAAAATCCATCTACAATAAAGTGTCGTTAAATGATTAGATATATGTATTTAATAAAATCGTAATTTTTACTTTTGCAAAGTTGGTTGGCTTGCCATTTTTTGCTATTTTTGAAACTCAGGGTAAAGATACAAAATGTAATTAAAATTGACTTTGGTTTGTTTTTGTATTTTTTTGTTGTTATTCAAGGTGTAGGCGGTGGATTTAGGGTTATAAAACTTCATGAGCGGGGGCAAACGAAATACTATACGATAGTATATATGCTCAAAAATAGAAAAAATTGGCGAATACCATACAAAATATGTACCTTTGCATCAAAATTAGACAATGGACAAAGTACAATCCTTGGAAAATATAAAAAAAAATTACCCTAACGAATGGGTACTGCTCGGCAACCCACTCATCCTGCACGACAAAGTCAGCAAAGGGTTGTTACTCTTTCATCACGAGGATAAAAAAACGGTACTGTTGTTCGCTCAGAATGCGATAGCAGATTACGACATGGTGAAGGTTTTGTTTACTGGCGAGGCATCCAAAGCAGTGCGACTTCTTCCAAGGAACACGCTTACTCCTTGATTTTGTCAAATCAGAGTTAACCATTCTTTCCTGATAGAGCAACTTTGTTTGATTTAAACCCTTTTTTTATATTTTAATTACAATATTTTTTTTAGTTTAAGGCTGCTTGTTCAGGCGAGGTATAGTCTTCATCCCACATTTCGCGGTAATAGCTAACATAATCAGCCGTCGCTTCGGGGTTGATATAATAGTAATAACGACAGAGTTTTTTAAAAAGTAGCAACATTTTATCGTCGAAACAAAAATCAAGGATGCCGTCAAGTAAGTGTTGAATGTTGTTTTCGTCTTTGGTTTTGGATAAAATGAGTGCTTCGACCAAAGGCGTGTACTGCAGCACTGCTTGGTGCGTCAGGTTTTGCATGGATGCTACCAAAGATTTGATGCCTTCGAGGTTTGGGTCTGGCTGCTTTTTCATCTTTCGCGTTTTTAATTTTGCTATGTGTTCTTGTGATATGTTATTTTATACTATATTCGTGTAGTTTTCCCAACCCCAAACCCATTCACCCACCTACGAGCAGGCACTTGTCTCACACTCGTATAGTAACCGTAAAAAATCTTTGAAGTCGGGGGCGAGTGTTATCATATCCAGCAAGGCGCGAACGTAACAATTCAAGGGCAATCAAGCGTTCGGAAGGTGTTTTGGAAAGCCAAAACCGTGTTTCTTCCAAGGGGTCTTGTTCCAAGGTGCCAATGGTGACGATGTTGCGGTCAAGTTTTTTAAATAGTGATTCATGCTGCAAAAGTAAAGATTTTTTGTTTTTTATTCCTTTTTTGACAAAAATGGTCAATTTTCGCTTGACTTGGCTGAAGTATGCTGCTTTTTCAACGCTTACTCGGGTATTCCTTTTCTTGGTGTGCGAGATGCGAGCGAATACTTGCACAATTTAATCATTTTTCAAGTAAAACGTTGACTAGAATAAATACAGCGTATGATTTGTTTCTATATTTGTACCTTCGTTCTATATTTAATCACTTAATCTATTTTTTTCCATGACCATCCGATTTAAAAATGCTCAATTTATCCATTTGCTACACATCTGTGCAGCATTTTTCTTGTTTCAAGGTGTGCTTCAAGCACAATTTATAAATCCCGACAAAGCCGCACTCAAATTATTGTACGAGGCTACCGACGGTGATAACTGGACGATTCCTTGGGACACTTCTGGGAATAATATTGCTGATTGGTACGGTATCTCTACCAATAGTTCCAATCGAGTTGCCCGTATTACCATGATAGAGAATAATTTGAATGGAACAATTCCAGCAATGAACTTACCGCAGTTGCTCTATTTTTATATGGACGAAAAGGGACTGAGTGGTACGCTCCCGAGTTTTGTAGCATCACCGCTACTTACTGAAATAACGGTAACTAATACCCAAATCAGTGGCTCCATCCCAAATTACCAATTGCCGAACTTACGTACGCTAAGCTTGGAAAATAATCAGTTGACGGGTAATATTCCCAATTTCAATCTGCCTACGCTGAGAAATCTGTTTTTGGTTAATAACCAACTTACTGGAAATATACCCAGTTTTAATCAATTGCAAAACTTAGAGCAACTCTACTTATCAAGGAATCAACTCTCTGGATTATTACCAGCATTCAATTTGCCGCAATTGGAGCAAGTAAACATAAGTAATAATCAATTGAGCGGTGAAATACCCTACCTTTCTCTGTTTGCACTATCCGTATTGAACCTCTCCAATAATCAATTGAGTGGCTCAATACCCGATCTTGACCAAACGAGTTTGACCTATCTTATTCTCCACAATAATCAACTCAGCGGTTCAGTACCCGACTTCAATATCTCCAGTTTACAATTACTGTTTCTCGAAAATAATCAGTTAAGTGGTGAAATACCCAACTTCAAATTACCCAATTTACAAGCGATTCGGCTTTTCAATAACCAATTGAGCGGTGCAATTCCCAATTTTGATTTGCCATGGTTGCTGCTGCTATATTTGAACAATAATCAACTCAGTGGAAAAATGCCAGATTTTAATTGTCCTCTTCTGGAAAAATTAAACTTGAGTAACAACCAATTAACTGATAGCATTCCCAATCTACAATGCCCCGTTCTTGGCGAGTTTGTTGTGGCAAACAATCAGTTTACAGGCCGTATTCCTGCCTTTAATTTTCCATTATTGAGCATATTTAATGTACAAAACAATCAGTTGGAAGGTTGCATACCCGATATTTTACAACAAAATTGTCCTACTGTTATTGACGGAAATTTAGGTGGTAATCCTGACCTGACAACCAATTCCTGGGCCAATTTTTGCGCTAATGGCGAAGGGAGTTGTACGGTAACCACTCAGCAACCAGCATTTATAGAAAACGGGATACTCCTTTTCCCCAACCCGTCAGAGGATAGGGTACGCATTGCTTGGGAAACACAAAACCGCCTTTTTTCATCCATTTTCCAGTTGGTAGATAGTCAAGGACGCGTACTAAAAAGAGATTTAATATTGGGTAATACGATGGAATTAGATATTCAATCATTACCCGCAGGTATTTATACTTTGTTGGTGGGGAACTACTCGACTAGAATGATTAAGCAGTGATGCTGAAGAACAGAATCTTTAGCCAAACATAATTGTAAGTACTTGGATTAGGTATGTGGTTGTCTTTTTTATATTTCAATATTTGGCAACAGATCAAGCGCATTTTGATACAACTCATAATTATCAGCATCGAAACACACAAAAATAACGCTTTCAAGCGCATCGGGGGAAGTTTCCTCAAATTCTTGTAACGTATTGAGCGCAACGATACAAGCCTCCGCTTTTGGAAAACCATAGATTCCTGTGCTAATATTGGGGAATGCGATGGTTTTTAAGCCCTTTTCGCGTGCCAGCATCAAGGTATTCCAATAGCAGTCGCGGAGTAGTGCCTCCTTCGCGGCTGCTTTACCATCCTCCCATACGGGACCAACAGTATGGATCACAAAGGTGGAAGGCAACCGCCCTCCGGTGGTAATTACCGCTTGGCCAGTTTTACAGCGGCCAATTTTTCGGCAAGCGTCCAAGAGCTCTGGTCCGGCAGCGCGGTGTATTGCACCATCCACGCCTCCACCGCCAAGTAGTGAGGTGTTTGCAGCATTGACAATTGCATCAACGGCGATCTTGGTGATGTCGCCTTGGATACAAGTGACCTTTATTTGGCGAAATGAATATCTTTTTTGTCGTGTGGACATGATGCTACAAAGTTACGTGATAAATTATGGTTTACTCGTTCCTAAACTCCTAATTGTAAGAAAAAAGTTCCGATGTCTTTTCTTACCTACATAGCACGCTCATAATTTTTTTGGGTTAAAAACGTTCTTTCTTAGGGCAACGGGGCAATTCCCTTTGCCCTTTTTAATGAAAAAAATCTAAAAATGACGAAAAATTATACTAAAACCATACTATTATGCTTGATTTTGATCCAAATTCAATGCAAAACCGCCCAAAATAGCACTTCTAAAGCAATCCCTCCCAATCCGCCTAATGGCGTACTTTTTAGTGATAAACTGTATATTGACCGATCGGAAATGAGTGTCGTTGATTGGCGGGAATATGAATTTTGGACGCAGTGGACTCATCCTAATTTGGTGAACAAGGTTTTGCCCGACACAATGGTTTGGAAATACAATAGAGATGATAAACCTGTATCTAATACCCTAGAATTGCGTTTAACGCAAGATTATTACCGTAATCCTGCTTACGATGCTTTTCCAATAGTTGGCATAACAAGACAACAAGCCAATGCCTATTGCGCGTGGCGTACCGATCGGGTATATGAAGCCATGTTGATAAAAAGGGGCATTATTGCGATAAATCCCAATCAGGACAGCAGTAGTTTCTTTACGGTGGAGCGGTATTTAAGCGGTAATTATATGGGATACAAACCTGATTTATCGGTGGCGATTCCACTTTATCGTCTGCCAACTGAGGCTGAATGGGAATTGGCAGCATTGGGTACATTGGACAATAACATTTACCCTTATGGTTATGATTTTGACGAAAAGCATACTGCAAAATATATCCAAAAACATGGTATTTATGCGGCCTTTAACGTATTTGAATCGTTGGGTAGTACAGTTGGGATCTCTCTCTCAAAAAAAGATACCCTAAAAATGCCCACACCTCGTTTGTATAGTATTAAAAATAAGGGCGGGCTGTATAATATGATCGGTAATGTCGCGGAAATGATAGATGAAGAGGGTATAGCAAAAGGCGGTGGTTATCTTACGCCTTTTACGGATTGCAAAATCAAAAACCGTCAGTCATATACTCGTCCGGTGAGTTGGGTCGGGTTTCGTTGTGTCTGCTCCTGGGAGCGGGCGGGTAGTGCTCAATTGGTAGCGGTGCGTGCTTTGCAGGTGGGTAATGGTTTTCGGTAATGAGGAATAGGTTGGAAATGAAAATTGCCTTATCTTTGTACAAAATATTATTACTCACTATAAAAATTTGATGAATCATGCAACTGATAATCGAATCGAACGACGAAAAAATTTTCGAGGCCATTGTCGAATTTATTCGGCCATTTAATCTAACTTTCAGGCAAGTAGATGATACTATATTGCAGGAGAAGCCGCTTCAGTATCCCTTGGAGAAATCTCGGCGAGAGGGCATTCGTCAAGTGTTGCACTTAATTCGTAACGGACAGCAGACGAATGTTTCCAAAATAGAAATTCCATCCCGAGAAGAACGAAATGAGCGATAATTATCAATTTTGGCAAACGCATGGAAAAAATAGTAAAAATAGTAAAAATTGGCCAAGATGACAGTAATTTGATGTACTGGCTCAGCCGTTCCTCTCAACGTCTTGAAGAACTTGAAAAAAATCGTCAAGAAGTCAACCAACAGACTTATCATGGTCATCAACAAGGATTTCAAAGAGTTTATCGAGTTGTTAAACGGGAACGGGGTTAAGTATCTTGTTATTTGGAGGCTATGCTGTCAATTTTCACGGTTATCCACGTTGGAGATAAAGGCAGAAGTCAGTGCATGTTTTTTGTTGAAAAATTAAATTCATCGTATCTTTGTAGAAAATATATCATTATGACAGAGCAAATTGTTTTAAGTCAATTCCAGCAACTTCCAGATAACCTCAAACAAGAGGTGCTAGATTTTATTGGGTATCTTTGGTCAAAACACAGCGCAAAGAAACCCCAAAAGAATCGTCCCCAATTTGGGAGTGCAAAAGGCAAATACCAAATTTCAGCCGATTTTGATGAACCACTTGATCTGTTTAAAGGATATATGTAATGAATATTTTGCTAGATACGACGACTATTTTGAATCTACAAATCTAAAAAGAATTTGGTAGATCGTATTTTGGGATTTTTCTTTTAACTACTGATTACAAAGGGTACACATTTTTTAAGTAAAAACTTCATTGAAGTTCTTTGACAAATCGGAAAAGAAGTTAAGGAGCGAACAAATGGCATATAAAAAACAGCCCAATCCACCTATTTATTTGATAGCCAACGTTTGGTTTGTTGCAACAAACTGGATTTTTTACGTGCTTGGTATGCTTCGCTAACCTCGCTCAAACTTTCCAAGCGGCAGTGTCCGTTGCGAACACAAGCCTGAATTAGGCTCGACATTAAGCAAACCCGCT
>JBEAVK010000127.1:0-20341 GCA_041160955.1 Bacteroidota bacterium | reverse complement strand
TGGACTTCTCCGAAGTCGATTGGAGTTGAGCGTTACAAATGTTGGACTTCTCCGAAGTCGATTGGAGTTGAGCGTTACAAATGTTGGACTTCTCCGAAGTCGATTGGAGTTGAGCGTTTTTTATATCCCAGAAATCAATAAATGACTTCGGAGAAGTCCAACATTTGTAGAAATATGTTGTCCCAGAAATCAATAAATGACTTCGGAGAAGTCCAACATTTGTAGAAAGTATGGAAATGTTGTATTGAAATATTGTATGGAATATTTGTGTCCGTACCTTTGAACCCATGATGCACCTAACTTTCCTAGAAATCATCAATATCCTCGGCACATTATCCTTTGCGATATCCGGCACATCTGCTGCAATGCGCAAGGAATTGGACATTTTTGGTATCATCATTATTGCGTTTGTTACCGCTATTGGTGGCGGTACCTTACGGGATATTTTGATCGGAAAACTGCCCGTCGCTTGGTTACAAGATAGCCAAACAATAACGGTAGTGCTGGTCGGTACCATTACAACCATCATCTTTGGTACTTGGGTAAAAAAACTCAACTACACCCTTTTCATTTTTGATGCTATGGGATTGGGTTTATGCACCTTAATTGGCATACAAAAAGGCATGGAACTGCACTTTTCGCCGGGCATTTGTATCGCTTTGGGCGCAATGACAGGTTGTTTTGGCGGCGTGATTAGAGATACGCTGCTCAACGAAATTCCACTCATTTTCCGAAAAGAAATTTATGCATCCGCTTGTATCATAGGTGGTTTGTGCTATTATGGTTTGTTATATTTGCAAATTGAGCACAGACAGGCACAAGTAATTTGTATTGTTTTGATCGTGTTATTAAGGGTTTTTGTGGTAAAATACCAATTGTCTTTGCCTTCGGTTTATGTTAAAAAGCCATCATAACGCTACAGTGACGATTGTTTGTTTCACAACTCTTCTAATATTCTAATTTTATTCCGCCAAGTGTTTACCGACATATTTAGGTTCAAAATGGAAGATATGATAGAAAAAAGGAGTAATAGCAGGATTAAAGTAATCGTAAGTGAAAACAACGAGCCAAAAATAACCGTAAAGCCCAATATGCAAAGTGCCGCAAATACAATAAAAGCAGTGGCAACATGGTGTTTTACGCCCAAACTAAGCACTAAATGATGAAAATGAGTCCTGTCTGCTCGGAAAGGACTATATCCCGCTTTGATTCGACCCCTGTAAACACGCAAGGAATCTATGACAGGTAATGCCAAAACACCAATCACTGTGGCTACTGTTACAGAATTATTTGCCGTATTTTCGGCGGTTTGGAGCAGTACAATGCCGGAGACAACCATAATATACCCTAAAAATAAAGATCCCGCATCGCCCATAAAAATCTTGTTGGCTTGGCTAAAATTGAACCGCAAAAAACCTACTAATGCACCCGATAACGCCAAAAAAAGGACCAATAAATCATATTTACCCAAATAACATGCCAATAAACTATAAGCAATAAGTCCTATCAATGCCAGTCCGCCCGCCAATCCATCAATACCATCCGTCAGGTTAAAAGCATTCACTACGCCTACAATAATCAGCATGGTTAATAAGCCCTGTACATAGGTAGGTATGGCATAAATACCAAATAAGCCGTACAGTGATTCGATATGAATACCCGAAGCATATACAAACCAAGCCAATGCAATCTGAATGGCCAGTTTATAGGTTGCTCTGACATCTATTTTGTCGTCAATCACGCCTGTAATTAATAATAACAGGCTGCCATTAAACAGTACATACATCGTATTCCAGTCGCTGACCCAGGCGACTTGTATCAAAAGTGACAACAGCGTTGCCGCAAAAATCAGAATCCCTCCAACCAACGGAATGGGCTGGCTATGTACTTTACGCGCATTGGGCTGATCGGTAAGGCGTAGTTTTACGGCTATTGTGCGAGTGGCTGGTGTTGCAATAAGTACCCAAACTAATGCCACTAATGGGGAAAGGATGTATGTAATGTACTGGGTCATAAAAAAATGTTTAAAAAATTAAAAAAAAAATAAAGGATTTGTTCAGAATGCCTTAATTATTACTTAATATAGAATTTCTGTAACTATTCAGCCACTACCAAAAAATTCCCGGAGGGAATATATGTTTATAGGCCGAATAGGGTAAATTGCCCAAATCCCGTAGGGATTTTATGTAAAAACGTACAAAATAATATACATTCCCTACGGGAATTGAACCAGATTTTTCATTCCACCCTATAAACATACATTCCCTACGGGAATTTGGGTGGCGGCTGTATAGTTACGAATTTCTTAACTGTTACCTAGAAATTGCTGCCAAGCCGTTTACCTTTTTTCAAAAAAGCCCTGCTGGTGGGTAAGGTGGCCTAGGTTCATATCTAGCAGTGTTGAATTGTCTATTTTTCGTGTATCGGGCATTACTTGCCCCTTGTTTTTAACCAATAAAGCCTCCATAATCAGCAATCGGTAGTGTTCTGCGATCCGTTTCCAAGTGTAACGCCGCTGTGCAACCGCTCCCATCGTTTCGCCTAGTGCTTTGAGTTCTGGTACGCTGGTGTTTTCGATCAGCCATTTTAGGTCGTTATCATCTTTGAAGTATAGTGCTTTATGCTCGGTAGTTGTCCTGTTATAAGAAACACCATAGGCTAATACCGGAAGTCCTAAATACATGGCTTCTACCAAAGAAGGATTGGTGCCGCCTGCAGAATGGCCGTGGATATACACCATAGCATTGCCACGGAGTGCATCTAGTGTGCGTTGGTCGTAAATAGGATCAAGCAAGATAAGATTAGAAAATGCTTTATATTGCTCGCGCAATGCTATTCCATAAGCACTATTTTTCCAGTTACCAACTACCACAAGGGTATATTTGGGCAATTGTGAAAAAGCCTCCAATACCGTACCTACATTGTTTTCAGGCTCTATCCGGCATACTTTAAAAGCATAAGGTAGTTTTAAAAATGGATATTCTGCCTTGTCTTCCAATGTCGGTTTTACTTGTAGGGTATGGTCGGCGCCGTACTCGATAATCCGACTCAAACTACCATAACGCATGGCGGTATAATCCTGAATAGACTCGTTATCTGAAATATCGATATGCGAATATTTCACCGCAATGCCTTCCGACCAAAATAAAAATGCCTTGGCCAATCGGCTCCATTTGTCGCGTTTCCATTCAATACCGTCAATGGAAACAATCACTTTTTTATTGGTAAATAAGCGAACAAATGGAATCATCCACGCTCCTGCCACACCCAAAATCAATAACACATCTGCATAAAATAAAGCATGCAATATGGACAATGTATCGTACGGAATACTTTGAATGCCGTTGGCTTCTAATGGGAGGTAATGCAATTTGGCACCTAAGTATGATGATGGGCGATTACCCTTAGCATATTTCTTTCCAGAGCAATAGACGCTCAAATCATATTCCTGGTGGAGGTTTTTAACAAGGTGCTCGGCAAGTGTTTCAAAGCCGCCGTAATTAGCTGGCAAACCTACTGTTCCGATAATGGCTACTTTCTTTTTCATGTGCATTATTGTATGTCTTGAATACAATTGTGCTTAATGCCAATTATGTTCCAAAAATTTAAGTAATTGATTTACAGTAATTTATGTGTTTGGTGGATTGTGTTTTTTCCAGATTTTGGAATGTTTTTCCAGTTGAAATATTTTGTACTGGAATGCTCTTTTTGACTTTGACACGATTTTGAGATAAAATAATTGATTTATACTTATTTGAGTGCATGACAAAATCTGGGCATGATATTTTATTTATGCCAACAATAGATTTTAATTAAAACAATAGATTTCAACAAAATTGTCGGGGTGACTGAAAAAAGTCGCCCCGACAATATCCTAATTTTCGATAAGTACCCACTTGGAGATCGTTGAATATTGCACCTTAGTATTGGTATTATTGAGACCTTCAAGTTCGTGGGAACACAGTATTTGGGCTATTGTCGGGGCGACTTTTTTTGTCACCCCGACAATTTTGCACCAATCCATTGTTT
The DNA here is from genome assembly GCA_041160955.1 of Bacteroidota bacterium. Lineage (GTDB taxonomy): Bacteria > Bacteroidota > Bacteroidia > Chitinophagales > Saprospiraceae > M3007. The sequence continues at coordinate 16,312 of JBEAVK010000127.1, read as the reverse complement.
GCGCAAATAAAACATCATGCCCTGATTTTGTCACACACTCTACTTATTTATATTAAAAGAGTGTCAAAGTCAAGAGCATGCAATTTGGCACCCAAGTACGATACTGTTCGATTGCCTTTAGCATACTTCTTCTCAGAGCAATAAACGCTCAAATCATATTCCTGTTGGAGATTTTTAATAAGGTGCTCGGCAAGTATTTGAGCGCCACTGTAATTGGCTGGCAAATCTACTGTCCCGATAATGGCTACTTTCTTTTTCATGTACATTATTGTTTGTTTTGAATACAATAATGCTTAATGCCAATGAAGTTCCAAACATATAAATAATTGGTTTTCAATTATTTATATGTTTATCAGATTATGTTTTTTCCGAAAAATGGAATATTTTTCCAGTTGAAATATATTGTAATGGTAAATATCCAGCCGTCTAATGCTTTTATTGCGCACCATATAATATGCGCAAGTTACCTTCCAAAAGCGCAGTTTCGCTAAACTCATGAATTTTTTCCAATGCACACTGCCGCATACTTTCGTAACCCGCCCGATCCGACATGATTTGTTTTAATGTTTTATGGAGCAATGCGGTGTCTCTGCAATCGACCTGATAACCATTCTTACCCTCCTCTACCAATTCTGTAATACCACCTACTGGCGGTACTATAGCAGGCAATCCATACGCCATTCCCTCGATGATGGTCAGCCCAAATGTTTCTATCCAGCCATCGGGACGAGAGAGATTGACCACCAAATGCGCCCATTGATAAAAAGGATGCAGGTTGGTTTGGGTAGGAAAAATATGTAGATTACTGCTGGTGGTTTTGTTGCCCAACCAAGTATCGATATCCGTTTGGGCAGCATTCACGACCAACCTAAATTGGTATTCAGGATGGTCGGCGGCTAGCCTCATAAACTCATGAGTACCCTTGTAATCCTTCAGCGAACACACCATAAGCACATTGGAGGGGATAAAGGGGCTGGAGGTATAATCGGTGGCCTGTTGTAAAAACGCAGGTTCAATTGCGTTGTAGAGCACATGGGTTTTTGAAGCAGGGAAAGGCTCTTGTGCTGCAAGGTATTTCGATACATAAATGACTTCATTGGCAGCCCATTGCGCTATTCCAAATAAGGCTTTTTTGAGCAAAGCGGGTTTCATGCTGGTTTCGTGGACATGGTAAATTACTTTACAGCCCTTCACTTTTCCTACAAATGCTGCCCCAAATGGCAATACCGTATTGATATATACGATGTCTTCTTTGCGTACAATAAATACAAAATGGAAAAAAAGCAGGATTTGGCTGCACGTCAAATTGAATAAACGCATCCAAGGATTAGCCGCCCAGCGGTACCAAAAATAATGGTAGCGCACACCTGCTATATCTGATAAAAAACCGTCTCGACCGGAACAAGTAACCATATTGACCTCCATGTCTTTTTGTACCCAACCTTTAAGGAGTTGCATCAGTACTTTGGGGCTACCGCTATAATCGTTTAATAAATGGAAGGCAAAAATGCGCATATGGGTTACAAATTTTGATAAATAGTTTCGAGTTGTTCGCCGCGGCGGTCCCAGTGAAATTGTTGTTCAAAGCGGGTACGAGCAGCCACGCGCATATTTTGGTATAAATTTTCGTCTTGGTGCAATAACAACAAGGCATCAGCCAGTCCGTTTACTGTTTCCTTGTAATCGCCTATGGATACACTGATACCACAGGAAGGGTCAATAAATTCACCAGCACCACTATTATCCAAGCAAACAACTGGCAACCCAAATGAAAGTGCTTCAGCAACGACCATACCCGCTCCTTCGTGCGAAGGGAAAAGGAAAACAGAAGCATTTTTAAACATCTCCAGCAAGTCTTGCCGGTCGATCCATTCAATAAAGCGTATATAAGGTGTAATTTGCTGTTGTTCGGCCAATTGGCGGTACAAGGCCAGTTCCGGCCCACTACCCACAATAAGCAATTCGGCCTTGTGTTTTACAGCATCGGGTAGTTGAGCAACCAACTTTGCAAAGGCCAAAATGGTCAAGTCAAATCCCTTCAAGGGTACGAGCCTTCCTGCCGAAATAACCGTAAATTTATCTTTCGACGGTGTTTTTAAATATCCGTAATCCTCCGTTGCCACAGATGGCATAATGCCCCACCGACCAGGTTTTAGGTCGAGTACTGTTGCCACTGATTGGTTCATACAGCAAATATAATCGGCATTTTGGACTGTTTTGCGCAGTGCTGATGATACATTCCAAAAATATTTTTTGACCGCCCAAGTGAGGCTTTCTTTTATTTGATAGGCAAAAGGATACGGTTTTAGATAGACCGAAGGTATGCGCGGGTGGTGACCTATTGGGCCCCAAACAAAGGGTTTGCCCAATTTCCAAAGATAACTGGGTGTCCAGTCGTTATGAAAATTGAGGTTATGGACAATATCAAATTGGAGTTGCTGCGTGCGAATAAAACCGGGCATTGCTTTTTGCCAAAGCCAATAATACAATAGAGCACCGCGACTTCCTTTTTTCCAAAAACGCATCCAATAAGGCAAATCAAAATAGTAAAATTGAATATTTTCGTATAAACAACTTGGATGCTCGGCCATATAGCGCTCTATTTGAGGACGGTTATTTTCCCGAGTAATGGCAATTACTTTATTGAATCGGGCTATTTGGCAAACAAAATTCCACCCCATGCCATCTTCCGAACCTTTAAATGGGTTAATGGCATAAGCGGTGGCTAATATAGTTTTCGTTGAATGCATTTCTTTGTTTTAAAATTCGGGCGGGTACACCGCCAATGACGCTGTTAGGAGGAAACGAGGCTTGCACAACGGCACCGGCTGCAATAACACAACCATCACCGATTTCTACGCCATCTAATATTGTTACTTTGCTACCTATCCAGCAATTATTTCCTATTTTGATGCCTTTTCGGGTCACACCTTGGTGCCGAATTGGTAAGTCTAAATTGTCAAAACTGTGGTTTTCAGGGTGACAACTAAAATACTGACCTACAATGCAATCATTTCCAATAGTAAGACCACCTGCACCGCCGAGATAAGCAAATTCACCAATCCCCACGTTATGCCCAATTTTGATAAATAGTCCAATATTATTGAATGATGTAGAGACAATAATACGACTGTATGCCCCTATACTCACGTTGTCGCCGATCTGAATACCTTCTTTACTCAATGCACTGATATAAACGCCAGTGCCTAATTTCATAAACTTCCCAAAACTAACATAAGGTAGGTTGAAAAAACGTACACCACGACTTAATAAAGCACCTTTAGAAGACCGACCGTGGAGCATCAGTCGCAAACCCCTCAAAAGTGATAACCCTTGCGCCACGGTAAACTCTAGAAGTACGCAGATATTTACGCTATCATCAAACCTGAAATTAGGATTTCTGCGGCGGATCACTTGTTCAAATATTTTTTTCATCTTGGAGATATTTTAGACATTATTGTATGTATAGTAGTTTGTAAATCAATATTTTCTAAAGTAAAGTAACCAACGTGTGGCGTGGTGTCCAACTTGCGGAACAACGCGATATAGTCTTGGGTTAATCCTTGTATAGTTGCCTTATCCAATTCTTGTTTGCGCAATAAAATTGTTTCGGGACTGGCGTACAAAAAGAAGTTAAAATTGGGCTTGAGCAACCATTGATAACCCGCAGTTACAAATGCCTTGGGGAGTTGGATATTGCTCCTTTTGCTGTCATTGATAAAGTCGAAATAATAGCGGTCGTACAGTACCACATAACCATTACATACATACCTCAAATAGACATAAAACTGACCAATTATATAGTCCGAATAGTAGTAAGCAAACCGCGCAAAAGACGAAATTGGACTTTTATTATCGCCCTGTCGCGGCAGTTTTTGGGCAGCCTCTTGTTCCGCTTGTTGTTTGCCTTTTGTCCATGCGCTCAGAATGGGCAACAGCGATGGCCTGTGCCGAATCACCACTACTTTTCTACGGTTGCGCTTTTCCAATTCATGCTTCACATGCTCAATTACAGTTGACTTTCCGGCACCATCCACCCCACTAAAGGTCACAATAAATCCTTTTTTAGCAAAGCAACCACGAATGGTATCCATCCAATAGTTCAGTTTATTTTTGACACCCAAAAATCCGCAGTTGGCAGGTTCCGATTCCAATAAAGCTTTAAGTTGTGGGCGTACGGGTTCATTGTTATACACCGCAGCGAGGAGCGAATCCGAAGCGATAAAGGATTGATATGCACTATATTTTGATGGAATGGATTGCTTATTAAGGCTATAAAACAAAGCGATAAAACGCGCATCATCTGCTTCTTGCGCCGTTTTTACGCCAAAAGTATTCATTTTAGCCGCTTGTATCACCGATGATACATCCATCATTTCAAGGCTTTTTCTTTTTAATTGGCTAATAAGATCAAAGTGCAGCAACTGGCCGTTTGACGATTGGACTTCTACTATATCCATAAAAGATTTTCTGGTTCGGCGCGTGTGCAATGTGAGCGTATGTTGGTTTAAAAATAGATACAACGTATCTGCTGTTTTTTTATCCATACAAAGATCAATATCAGCATATTCGCTGGTCAACTCGGGTGCTGTATGAGGGAATTTAAGCGCGGCATAAGCCTTCGTTTGCAAAAAATCAAAAGTATCCATGATTAAGCAGGCGCGAGCGTCGATATGGGAAGTAACCTGTTCGCTCAATGCCTCATTCCACGTTTGCATCAACCACTCTACTTGGGTATGCCATTGCGCTTGTTCGGAGTATATTTTCAGGCTACGCACCACGTGTGTCAAGAGGTAAAGTTGCAGGTATGTTTCGCGTTGTGCTGCATCACCGAAAAAAGAATTTGGGATACGGCGTTCCATTTCAGCCTTAATTTTTGTCCAAGATGCCCGCTCTACCAAAATGCCGTGTTGTATCATAAAATGAAAGGCATCATAACCAATGGGCAAAGCATCATGGGATAATTCCCAGTCGTAAATGGCTAGTTTTTCGCCTTTTACATACATATTCCATGGCGTAAAATCGCCGTGACTCAATGTGAATTGTACCGTTTGCTGAGCGAGTTGATCGGATAGAATTACTAGTTTTTTGAGCATCCCTTTGGGCACACGAGCGTCTTCTGTTTGTAGTAAATCGGTCAATATTGCCTTAGTTTGCTGGCCAATTGCCGAATCCGATACCTGTAATGTACTACCAGTTAAGGTTTTTATTTCTTGTAATGCGTTAATATGAAGATCAGAAAAGGAAGCGTCGCGTTTGGTTTGCTCCGCAATATCCTCCAAGCCTATCACACCCTTGTCCTTAAAAGAGATACTCGGTACCGTAAATGTTATTATTGGTTGTACACCAAGTTGCGATAGTGCTTCATATTCGCGTTGAATAACGTTTTCAGCGTTGCTCGATGTCGCTATTTTGAAAAAACTGCTGCGTTTTGCTCCTTTAATATAGAGTATCAATTTGTTGTTAGGCCCTGTAGTACCTGTAAAAATAGCCCAATTGGATTGTTGTGGAACAAATTGAGGCAGAATTAATGCGTTGCATTGCATTTCACAAATCACCGATTTGAAGAACACACGTTGAAGCCCTAAAATGAAGATCAACTGCACCGCTATACTAAACAGTTGTGCTTTTGGTGTAGCAACATTATAAAACTTTAGAAAAAGTGGTTGCGCCAAACCCTCTGGCCATATCCAACGCGGTGTGCCATCGGGATTGTTGATATAATACAATCGAATGGATTGGTGCGACTTGCCGACTGATGAAAATGTATAACCTATGTATCGAAATATCTGTTGCATACTTTAATCTTGCTTGTATGCTTATAACAAATACAAATGGCCTGCCAATATCTTAATTCGTTGATTATCAGTTATATATTAATTTGTGGATTGCGCCTTTTTTCCAAAAAATGGAATTATTTCTTGTTTTTGGAAATATAGATATTGGAAAATTTTGTTGTGTGAGACTGTAATATTGGGTATGTAACTACCCAACCGCCCCCAAATTCCCATAGGGTATATATGTTTATTAAGCTATTGTCGTTTTATTTCATACTAATCCCATAGCCGTAGGGCTATGGTTTCTACACATCTTTACATCAATTCAGTCTTTATGAAGTTTTGACACATTTATGCATACAGGACTTTATTGTAGAAATTTCGGTGCGCTGCACCTTTACACAGCAATTTCCCATGTGACATGCACCCTATTGTTCAATGGGAGAACGGATGAAACGGATTAGAGCGATTGTTTCAAAATAATCCGTTTCATCCGTTTTGCTATCCTGTCTTAGTTTTGATCCACATGGGAAATTGCTGACCTTTACAAGAAGACCTTAATAATTTATTCATAATCAATGTTTTACAGGGTCTATGTAAAAATATGTATAAACCGTGGCCCGTAGGGATTTCATGTAAAAAAATCACACAAATTACATATAATCCCTACGGGATTGCGAAAAATCACATTTTATCACTATAAACATGTATTCCCTAACGGGAATTTTAAGACAACTGGATAGTAACATTTGGTTTTGTATTCCATTTCCGCGATGCGATAATGAATCACCACCGTAGTTAATATGGTAATTCGGAAAAATCCTCTCCAGATCGAACGGGATCTCGATACGCTAATTCTGCGTCGTCGAAAAGCCGAGATTTGACCACAAAGCGAAGCCCGAGCGGGATTTCTAGCGAAAAACTCGCTCCCCGCCCGGGCACAACGTCTATGGTCAATTGACAGTGCTGCCAATATTCAAACTGAAAACTATTCATAAAAAATGGACAGCCGTGTATTTCGCCGATCCATACGTCACTACCTCCCACTCGGAATTCGCCGACCGGAAAGCACATTGGTGCAGAGCCGTCGCAGCAACCGCCGCTTTGGTGAAACAACAATTCACCGTGCTCTGCCCGCAAACGATCTATAACAACAGCAGCAGCCTCAGTAACCAAAACACGTTTTACTATATGCATACAATGGATTCGACTAGAAAAAGCCTAATTTGTTTTTGTTATAAGAAATCAGCATATTTTTGGTTTGACGGTAGTGATTGAGCATCATTTTATGCGTTTCACGGCCAAAACCAGATTTTTTGTAACCACCAAATGGCGCATGTGCTGGATAAGCATGATAACAATTTACCCAAACTCGGCCAGCCTGAATGGCACGGGGAACTTGGTACATTTCATGTGCATCGCGGGTCCAAACGCCTGCGCCCAAACCATAAAATGTGTCATTCGCAATTTCCAAGGCTTCTTCGGTGGTTTTGAAAGTAGTTACACAGGCAACCGGACCAAAAATCTCTTCCTGAAAAACGCGCATTTTGTTGTGGCCATTCAAAATAGTAGGCTGGATATAATAGCCGTTTTCCAAACCCGAATTTTGGTAATAAGCCTCGCCGCCTGTCAGTACTTGCGCGCCCTCTTCCTTACCAATTTGGAGGTAATTTAGGATTTTTTCGTACTGATCATTCGATGCTTGTGCACCCATCATCGTATCAGGATCGAGTGGATGCCCCATCGCTATGTTGCGTGTGCGGGCAACAACGCGTTCCATAAACTTATCGTAAATAGACTCATGTACTAAAATTCGCGAAGGACAAGTGCATACTTCACCTTGGTTGAACGCAAAAAGTACAGCACCTTCAATCGCTTTATCCAAAAACTCATCATCTTGATCCATAACACTTGGGAAAAAGATATTTGGTGACTTTCCGCCCAATTCCATGGTTACTGGGATAATATTTTCCGAAGCATATTGCAATATGAGCCGTCCGGTAGTGGTTTCACCCGTAAATGCAACCTTAGCAACCCGTGGCGAAGTGGCCAGTGGTTTGCCGGCCTCAATACCAAAACCAGTCACGATATTGAGTATGCCTGCTGGTAGTATATCTTGTATGAGTTCCATCAGACACATAATGCTGGTTGGTGTCTGTTCGGCGGGTTTCATTACCACACAACAACCCGCAGCAAGGGCTGGCGCAAGTTTCCAAGTGGCCATAAGTAGCGGAAAATTCCAAGGTATAATTTGTCCAACAACACCAATAGGCTCATGGATATTGATACTCACGGTTGTATCATCCAATTCAGCAACAGAGCCTTCATCGGCACGAATAACCCCTGCAAAGTAGCGGAAATGGTCAATACAAAGCGGTATATCAGCATTGATTGTTTCGCGGATGGGCTTTCCATTATCCACCGTTTCGGCACTAGCAAGGTAGGCAAGATTCTGCTCCATAATGTCGGCAATCTTTAGCAAAATATTACTTCGGGTAGCCACTGCGGTTTTCGACCAAGACGGGAAAGCCGCGTGTGCAGCATCCAGTGCCAGTTCAATATCCTCTTTTGTGGAGCGCGCCGCTTGCGTAAACGGTAGCCCATCAATTGGAGAAATATTATCAAAATACTCTCCCTTAACAGGCTTAACCCATTGCCCACCGATAAAGTTATCGTAGTGCGTTTTGAATTTCGGGCGTTGCACCCTGCTGGCATTAATTACTTGTTCTTCCATAATTCAAATTTATTTTTAATTGAAAATTTTATTTTTAAAACCGAGAGCAAAATTACTATTGGAAAAACGCCAAGATTTCGTCAATTCTATCTTTTATTAACATTATCCTATCATTTTTACATAATGCTAGAATTATGTTAACTATTGATTCGGAAACCTATTTATATTTGTGTGTTCAATGCCTAAATGATTCATACTTAGCATTCCGTAAATATCCATCAATGCAATTTTTGAAGAGATGAATGGTATAAAATCAAATTTCAATGTTGGTAAAACTCAACTAATCCCCTTCACGCTCACACCTGAGCGCGACCTAAAAACTTTGGTTGAAAACCGAACTGTTTATAATTTTAAAAACTGTGAACTCAATATTTTCGAGACCAATCAGTCGGCGGAGCAGGTATATTTGAAGTTTCAAAGCCCGGTTTTTACCACTATGCTTCGGGGCAAAAAAGTAATGCACCTCTCCGATGCGACCCCGTTCGATTACCTCCCCGGCGAATCCGTCGTATTGCCCGAAGGTGCGCCAATGGTGATTGATTTTCCATTAGCCTCCTTCAATACGCCTACCCAATGTGTTGCCCTCGAAATTGACAAGAAAAAAATTCAGGATACCATTGCACGCCTCAATGAACATTACCAGCGTATAGAAGACAACGGCGATTGGCGCATGGATCAAAATCAGTTTCACATCCATAATAGCGATGAACTGACCAATGCAATCAACCGCCTGATCAGTATTCCTATCGAAACAAACCACTTTATCAAAGACGAACTCGCAGATATAACGGTGCAGGAATTGCTCATTCGATTGCTGCAAACCCAGGCTTATACGCTGTTAACCGAAAACACGGAACACCTCCAAAGTTCTAATCGCTTTGCCTTTGTTATTCAGTATATCCGTATCAACCTCGCCGAAAACCTTTGTATCCGTAAATTAGCGACGATGGCTTGCATGAGTGAACCACATTTTTTCCGTAGTTTTAAACGCGAATTAGGCATCTCTCCCGCCGATTTTATCATCCGCGAACGTATTAAATGCGCAAAAAAACTGCTGCTCGAACCTTCTATTAGCGTCTCCGATGTATGTTACCGCTCCGGTTTTAATAACCTTGCTTACTTCACATTACGCTTCAAAAAAGCAGAAGGCATGACACCAAGTCTTTTTAAAAGACTGACTGGGACTAATATGTAGGTTTTGTGCCTGAAAATCGTGCAAAATGCCATATGTTTACATGTGAAAACTAGTAAATATCGGTATAAAATTTGTAAAATATCCAGTATTTAAAATTCCCGTAGGGAATATATGTTTATAGGCTGAATAGCGCATTTGCCCAAATCCCGTAGGGATTTTATGTAAAAAGCGTATAAAATAACATGCAATCCCAACGGGATTTGGGTCGGTTTTTCATTCCACCCTATAAATATACATTCCCTATGGGAATTTGGGCGGCGACTTGATAGTTACAAAATTTGCATCCATATTGAATACACTGTAAAATATCTTTCCTTGAGTAAAACAGTTTTACTTTTTTCTATCTTTGCCATTACAATTCATAACAAGACTTATCATAACTCATTTTAAATGAAGAGGTTTTTTAAATTTTTCGCTTATACTATCGGTACATTATTGCTTATCCTCGTGTTGGCTTTGCTCTATATTTACATCAAATCTTCCATGGCTGCTACTCGTGATATGGCTTTGGTGGGCAATGAAGCACCCACGATTACTGTTGACAGCCATACGTTCCGGGATTTGAATAAAAACGGGAAATTGGATATTTACGAAGATTCCAAAGCACCGCTCAACGACCGAATAAATGACTTGACCAGCCAAATGAACCTTGAAGAAAAGGCAGGGCTTATGTTTATCACCATGACCGCGATGAACAACGACGGCGCGTTATGCAATGTGAGTGCTGTTACGAACCCCATGTCGATGGCATTTGAGTCCAACGCATCTATGGTGGCCCGTAAGAAAATGAACCATTTCAATACCTTGCAGTCGCTCGCACCAGAGGCCATGATTGCTTGGAACAATAATATCCAAAAATTAGCAGAACGCACCCGTTTGGGTATTCCGGTCACGATCGCTACTGACCCACGACACGGCGTACCCAATGCGCCAGGTGCCAGTATTTTCACGCCTTATTTTTCCAAATGGTGCTCGCCTCTGGGTCTTGCTGCTATTGGAGATACCGTACTTACGCGTACATTTGGCGATATGGCACGGCAGGAATATACCGCTCTTGGTTTTCGGCTTTCGTTGTCGCCCATGGCAGATTTGGCCACTGAACCGCGTTGGGGGCGCATCAATGGTACGTTTGGCGAAGACGCTGAACTATCAGCCAAAATGACCAAAGCCTATATCCTTGGTTTCCAAGGTGACAGCATCACGTCGCAAAGTGTAGAATGTATGGTCAAGCACTTTTCTGGCGGTGGCCCACAAAAAGATGGTATGGATGCACATTTCCCACCTGGCAAACAAGCTTATCCGGGTAATAACTTCAATTACCACCTCATTCCGTTTGAAAAAGGAGCATTTCCGGCCCATGCCGCTCAAGTTATGCCTTATTATGGTATTCCAGTAGGCCAAACCAACGAAGATGTGGGTTTTGGTTACAACAAAGCAATCATCACCGGACTGTTGCGGGAAAAATATCATTTTGATGGTATCGTCTGCACCGATTGGGGTTTGGTAACCGACCAAGGGGCGTTTGGCATCCTGCTAAAACCAGCCTCTGCCCATGGTGTTGAGCAGTTGAGTATCAAAGAACGAGTGGCAAAAATAATAGATGCAGGCTGCGATATGTTTGGCGGTGAAGCCATTCCTGATGTTGTGGTAGATTTAGTAAAATCGGGTCAGATCAGCGAAGATCGCATCAATATTTCAGTAAAAAGAATACTTAAAGAGAAATTCCGCATGGGGCTTTTTGATAATCCTTATTTGAAAACGGAAGGTGCGGCGATTGTTGGTAGTGAAAGTTTTATGGAAAAAGGCCGCGAATCACAACGCCGATCCTTGGTTTTGTTAAAAAACGACAACAATATCCTCCCATTAAAAGCAGCAACAAAAATCTATTTGCAAGGCTTTGATGCAGCAGCAATAAAAACGTACTCCAATGTAACGACCAGTGTAAAAGAGGCTGACGTTATTGTTTTAAAACTGAACACGCCTTACCGCCCCGAGGTAGCAAAGTATATCGTGGAGCGGATATTCCACCAAGGTAGCCTTGATTTTCCAGAAAAAGAAAAGACCGAATTGCTAAAACTAATCGAATCAAAGCCAACGATTACGGTGATGAATTTGGAAAGACCCGCCGTTTTTCCAGAAATAAATGCCCAAAGTAAGGCCGTTATCGGCGATTTTAGTAGTCAGGATGATATTATTTTGGATTTGATCTTTGGCAAATTCAAACCCGAAGGGAAATTACCGTTTGAGTTACCTTCTTCGATGGAAGCCGTTTTGCAACAAAAAGAAGATATGCCTTATGATTCAAAAGATCCGCTCTATCGGTTTGGGTTCGGATTGGGGTATGAATAGTTATTCGTTGCTGTAATCGGAATCAGGGTGTTTCATTTTTATTAAGTATTTGGATATAATTAATTGGTTAACAGTTAATTATATCCAAATGCTTACCTTGATAAAACTACTTTTTTCGCCAAATAGCCCCATTTTTTGTCCCAAATTTGTTCAATAAATGCTTTTCGGACAGATCATTCAATACTTTTTCTGCTTCAGGCCGTGGCAAATTGGATAACACAGAAAATTCTTTAGCCGTCAGTGTTGGGTAATGCGCAAACAAATCCTGCCAATCGGTATCTATTGTTTTTTTTACCGCATCAGGGCAAAGGCTTTGAATGGCATTTTCAAAAGAGGCATAAGGTTTGGTGCCATATATGGTAAGCCGATTATTTGTTGAATCCGTAAAAAACAAGGTTGGGAAACCGCGTACACCCAATTTTTTCCCCAAGTCCAAATCTGCCTGAAAATCCTGTTTTGCAGTAGCATCATAGTCTTTTTTAAGCGTGGCAGTATCTAAACCAACGGCAGTTGCGGCAGTAGAAAGGTATTCCCATTTGGTAATATTTTTCTTTTCGAGAAAAACCATTTCTCTTATTTTTCGCAAAAACAATAATGCCTTGGTGCCATCCTGTCTTTGAGCCGCTTTAAAAGCGATAGAAGGTGGGTACGAAGACGGCAGTGGGTCTTCCAGCCAAACATCGCCATCAATTGGCATATCGTAATAAACACTTACTTCATCCCAGTGGTGCGCCACATCGGATGGTTTGCTAATACCGCCACTGTTGTAAATATCCCACGATGGCAGAAGGCCGCCCATATGATACTCTATTTCAACAAAATCGGCGTATTCGAGTTTTAACTTGCGCAATTGTGGCTCAATGCCCCAACACGAAGAACAGATTGGATCAGTAAAATAAATAATACGCACAGGTTTTGTCTTAGCCATTGTATTGGTATTGGCTGGTGCGCCGCCAGCGTTTGGCATAGCACATGCGCCTTGCTCTGGTGTACAAAACATTGGGTTTTTAAGGTCAGCATCTGTCATTTTTTTTACATTAGTTTGTGCTTCACAACTCAACAAGCAGTTTGAAAACAAGAGGAGTATGAGTAAATTTATACGAGTCATTGTTGATATTTTAATTAATTTTGCACAAAGTTGGGGACAATATATTTACCCCACAATAAGTCAGAAAAATATGACTACTCAAAAAGAGGAATTAATAACAGAAAGTTGCCCAATTGAAGGGTTATTGAAGATGCTTTCGGGCAAATGGAAACCACAAATTTTTCAATTGGCGCAAGAGCAGCCTGTTCGGTTCAATAGCCTCCTTCGACAATTGCCAGAGGCCAATAAACAATCTATCTCGGTCGCGTTAAAAGAATTGGAAGAAGCAGGTTTGTTGGTCAAAAATGTGGTACAATTAAAACCATTGCACATTGAATATGTCCTTTCAGAAAAAGGTATTTTGGTCATCCCTATTTTTCGACAGTTGGAAGGTTTGGTGGAATAAAAATGAAATTTCAAAGTTGACTCAAATGTAGATAAGTGCTTAATTGTCGGGGTAATTGAAAAAGTCTAATATCGTCATTTTAGGTATTTTACGCCTAAGTATTAGTATTATTGAGACCTTCAAGTTTGTGGGAGTACTGTATTTGGGGTATTGTCGGGGCGACTTTTTTCTGTCACCCCGACAATTTAGTTGAGATCCATTGTTTACCTATATCAAATACCCCATTTTGCCAAATGATTTTACTCTGTTCACCAACGAAATTTTAAAGTTGGCTCAATAGTAGATCAGTGCAAAATTGTCGGGGTGACAAAAAAAGTCGCCCCGACAATAGCCCAATTCCGTTTAAGGGGCAATTAGAGATAGTTAAGTATTTGAAAAGACTAAACGTTAAGTATAATCATTGCGTTAAACTGACGATATTAGACTTTTTCTGTCATCCCGACAATTTAGTTGAAATCCATTGTTTGCATAAATAAAATATCATGCCCCGATTTTGTCACGCACTCAAATGGCTCTCCCCAAACAAGTGTCACGTAGAAATTACGCCTACATTTTCAATATTTTAAAACTACTCCATTTACCGGTTTGGCGGATTTGAAGCACATACATACCCGCCGACAAATCAGCAATAGAAGTGCGGCTATGGGACAAATCCTGCTCCCGCCATTGGCGTTGTATTTTACCATCCATATCCGTTATGATCAAATCTGACATACCCGAAAGCGCAGTTTTGGCGCGGATATCCAGTACTTCTGAAACTGGGTTTGTGATAATAAACTGGTCATCTTGCGCTAAAATTTCGGGCGCATTGGAACTCAGTAGCGTACTGTCCAAAATAATATTTTCATCGCCATTTTGATATATGGCAATGGTGGCAAATAAAAACAACATTTCATTGGTTGTTTTTTCGCCCCATTTTACATCCTGTGGGGGTGAAAATGGATTGTTTGGATTGGCTTCGGTATTATCATAAGTGACCTCCGCCCTACAAATATGCGTCGTTTTTAGTCTTACAGGTTTGCGCAAGGTATAAGTGCTTTGCCAGTAAAAATCCCATTTAGGAATTTCGATCAGCGGAATGGTATCCAAGGGCGCGCCGGGTCGGTAAGCGAATGCTTTGAACGATTTTCCAAAAACGTGGGCGTGTGGTGTCAGCGTAAAAACAGAAATCTGTGCAGGTACCCAATTGGACACTTTAGATTCCGATTTAAGGGTATGGATTGTATTAGCAGGGATCAAAAATGGCGGATTGATCAATCCGTAAGTAGAATCGGCTGAGGTAAGTACGGCGTAATACAATTCGCGCGGCGTACTTGGTGTTAATTTAAAATTGATGATAGAGCCTTCATCTGTTTGATTCAAATGGTTGGGAGCGAAGTGAATTTCAACAATAAAGTAACCATTTTTGGGAATTCGATAACCGAAATTAGGTGGCATTTTGATCGGTGTTCCGCCAGGTGTCCATTCAGCAATTAGTTCTGCATTTTGGGTAATACCGCCTACCATACCATTCGTGCTCCAACCGGGCAAAGGATCTGCTTGGTCTTTCAGCAAGGGTTCGTTTGTTTTATCGGTATAGACCACAATATGGTGAATAATGGCATCATTACCGGGCAAAAACTCTATTTCGTTAAAGAATTTATCCGTGGTAACGCCTGTTGGAATGGCAAATGCGCGGTAAATATCTTCATTTTGAAAAACCGTAAATTGTGGTGTAACCAATTGAATATCAACACTTGTCAGTTGGCTGCCATTTTGAAAATTGGGCAATGCTGGTGCTTCTGCAAGATTACCGGGTAATTGGCCGCCATTTACCCAGCCTTCAATCGTCTGAATTTCAGTATCGCTTAAATAGTTTTCGTCTTTGAAATGACGGTAACTCGGATTGGCGCGCCAAGGCGGCATATAACGCGATTGTACGGATTCCAACACTTGATCGGCGTTGTTTTTCGCATCCGTCCAAGTTTCCAGCGCAAAATTGCCTACACCGCCTACACGGTGACAGGATACACAATGGTCGTAAAGAATGGGGGCAACTTCATTGGCCCAAGTGGGGGCTTGAGCATGGAGGCTCGAAAAAGCAAGTGGCACAAAGAGCCAAAGTAATTTACTGTGCATGTTTTTGTTTTTTTGTTTATATAGTTTAAAAATGAACAATGCCGGAATAGCGTATGTGGTTATTTAGGGTATTATTGTACTAAAGACATTTAAGTGGGGAATTACCCCGATACCTACGCTTTTTTTAAGTACTTGGACATAATTAATTGCGGAAAAGACCAAGTTCAAAATGATAATTAATTGTGTCCAAGTACTTATACAAGGCAAAGAACGGCATTCACTTGCTGAACCTTACAAATATCTGCTAAATAATCGTTTATTTTAGATGAATGTCTTTTAGGGTTGGCTGATTTGGTAGTTTTAGTGTAATATGGAAAAAGGGAGCGGGCTGTTAAAATCAAGTATTAACCCAAAAGTATTATACTGGAAATTAAAATATTTGCATGATCGACGCAATATTAACGCTACTCTGTTACCTTTGCCTCATCACCCTCGCACTAAAAGGTTGATTTTTTAGTGACTATGACCTATACTGATGATCAATTGATTGATGCCATTCAGCAAGGAGGCTTTGGACAAGAAAAGGCCATTCGCCATTTGTATGAGCAATGTTTTTATATGGTGCGCGACGGCCGAGGTAAATACCGACAACTCAACGACGATGATCTGTTGACTGCCTATAATGCGGCCATTATCGCCGTCCGAA
>JBEAVK010000095.1:0-7965 GCA_041160955.1 Bacteroidota bacterium | reverse complement strand
GATCACTACACATAAAGTGGTCAAGATATAAAAATATACGTTGCCTATTTGATCTGCTGGTGTTGAGACAGCATAAATAGCACAACAAAAAACAAGACCATCCATCATATATAAGCCGCTCCCCAGCAATGAGGAGCGGCTTTTTATATTTTATTACCCTGTAAATATTTTTCATTCCAAGTTCCCAACTTTGACGATCAAAGAGTTACATCGAAATACCGCTATTCATCATTTTATACTACCTTTGTGGCTTACTAAACTCATATTTTCGTTGAAAATCCTCATTTTATTGCTTGCACTATTTGTCATTCACACAGGTTGCGATACGCATCCGCCCACTGGTGATCAGCGCTCCACCCAAATCTCAGCAGCCTATTGTGAGTGTACAGCAACCTTGTATGCCTTGGATCAATCAGCACCTCCAACGGATTCCTCCAGTGCGTTTACCGCCCATTTAGAAAAAATGCAGGCAGAATATGATCAAGCGTTTAATTGTCTATCGGCTGCACTAAATGAGCATGGCATCGTTCACCAGAATGAAATCAGCCAAATCCAGCAATTATTGCAGCAAAAATGCCCCGAATTATCTAAAAACAAAGAACTAATGACCGAATTATTGTGTCGTTAAAAAGATATATAAAACTATGCTAACCGCCATTTCGCCTATCGACGGCCGCTATGCCGACAAAACTGCAGCACTCAGCGAATTTTTTAGCGAACACGCTCTTATTCGTTACCGCGTATTTGTCGAAATCCAATATTTTATTGCATTATGTCAAATGGATTTACCGGAATTGAGTGCTTTTGATGACAATAAAATTGATGAACTCAATGGTATTTTTGAGCATTTTAGCATCGCAGATTCCGAGTATGTAAAAGCCACCGAACGCACGACCAACCATGATGTAAAGGCGGTTGAATATTTCCTGAAAGAACGTTTTGACGGGTTGGAAATGGGCGACCTGCGCGAGTTTGTCCATTTCGGCCTTACTTCGCAGGACATTAATAATACGGCCACTCCCTTGCTGTTTAAGCATGCCCTTGAACGGGTATATTATCCAATGCTGGATGACTTAATAGAACAATTGGAAGCCATGTCGCTGGATTGGTCGCACGTACCTATGCTGGCGCGTACGCATGGGCAACCCGCTTCGCCTACCTTATTGGGTAAAGAAATTGGGGTATTTGCAGCACGGCTAAAAGTGCAAAAGCAACTATTGGAGGCCATTCCACACAAAGCAAAATTTGGTGGGGCTACTGGTAATTTCAATGCCCATTATGCGGCCTATCCAGAGGATAATTGGCAGGAATTTGCGGATAATTTTGTGCGCGAATTCCTTGGTCTGGAGCGTTCTTCCCCTACTACCCAAATTGAGCATTATGATTGCCTGGCGGCTCAATGCCACGGAATGAGCCGAATTAATACGATTTTGATCGATTTTTGTAGAGATATATGGACTTATATTTCCATTGAATATTTCCGACAAAAAACGGTCGCTGGTGAAATCGGTTCATCGGCCATGCCACACAAAGTAAATCCGATTGATTTTGAAAATGCCGAAGGAAATTTGGGGATAGCCAACGCCATATACGGCCACCTTGCGGAGAAACTACCGATCTCGCGTTTGCAACGCGACCTGACCGACTCCACGGTGCTGCGCAACCTTGGTGTGCCAGTTGGACATACCATTATTGCGTTCAAATCTATTCACAAGGGCATCAGCAAATTGTTGCTGAATGAAGGCAAATTATTTGCTGATCTTGAAGATAATTGGATGGTAGTGGCCGAGGGTATCCAAGTGATCCTTAGGAGAGAAGGTTATCCAAAACCTTACGAAGCCCTCAAAGAACTTACGCGGGGGCGTACGGGTATTACGCAAGAAATTTTACACGAGTTTATCAATGGATTATACGTTAGCCCAAAAGTAAAAGAGGAGTTGAAGGCACTTACACCGCATAATTATACGGGGAAGTAACGCTAAGGAATGAAACCTAGTTAAAGGTAAATAATTTTTTTGCCTATTCCAAACTCTCTCACTACCTTCGCCAGCAAATTTTCGCTGACCATCCGGTCACTTCGGCTCCGGTCACTGAGCGAAGCCGAAGTGACCGGAGCCGAAGTGACCGGATGGTCAGCGAAACAAATAAATCAAAACTATGCTCAACACACGTATTCGTAAAGTTGCCGTTTTAGGTTCCGGTCTTATGGGCACCGGTATTGCTTGCCACCTCGCCGGATGTGGCCATGAGGTGCTTATGCTTGATATTTTGCCCATGAAAGCAACAGAAGAGGAACTGGCCAAACCTGCATTCCGTAATTCTATTGCCAATGCAGCACTTCAAAATGCCCTTAAAGCAAAACCAGCTGCCTTGTTCGACGCCAAATTGGTCAGTCGTATCACTATCGGTAATTTTGACGACGATCTTAAAAAAATAGCCGACTGCGACTGGATCATTGAGGTGGTGGTAGAGCGGCTGGATATCAAAAAGCAATTGTTCGAAAAAGTAGAACAATTTCGCAAAAAAGGCACATTTATCACATCCAATACTTCGGGTATTCCAATCAATTTAATGGCCGATGGCCGCAGCGACGACTTTAAAAAGCATTTTTGCGGTACACACTTCTTCAATCCAGCGCGCTATATGCGTCTATTGGAAGTGATTCCAACCAAGGATACAGCACCCGAAGTAACGGCGTTTTTTATGCACTATGGCGATATAGTGCTGGGCAAACAAACGGTACTTTGCAAAGACACGCCTGCATTTATTGCCAATCGCGTAGGTGTTTATACCATGTCAAAGATTTATCAACTTTCTTATGAGATGGAGATGAGCATCGACACGGTGGACGCTTTGACAGGGCCAAATATTGGTCGCCCCAAAACGGGTACGTACCGTTTGGGCGATTTGGTGGGCTTGGATACGGCGAAACACGTGGTAGCAGGTTTGCGCGAAAACTGCCCCGATGATGAGCAGCGCAGCACTTTTGAGCCATTGCCGTTTATGCAGTTTTTGGCCGATAATAACTTTTTAGGTAATAAAACAGGACAAGGTTTTTATAAAAAAACAGGCGAACGCGACGCAAAAGGCCGCCCAGTAATGTTGTCATTGGACTTGCATACGCTGGAATACAAGCCTTCTGTACGCGAAAAACTGCCTATTCTCGATGTTTTTAAGCAAATCGAGGAATTACCGCGCCGTATTCGTGCCATTTTTAAAGGCGATGATAAAGGAGCAATATTGCTGCAACGCTCGTTATTGGGATTATTTGCTTATGTGAGTAACCGCGTACCCGAAATTTCGGACTCTGCCTATGCCATAGATGATGCTATGCGTGCTGGTTTTGCATGGGATAAAGGGCCTTTTGAAGTATGGGATATGGTAGGCGTAGCGGAGGGTATCCGTTTGGCAGAAGCACAAGGAGAGCAAATTTCCGCATGGGTCAAAGAAATGGCCGCTGCGGGCAATGATAGTTTTTATAAATCCGAAGGTGGTAAGCGGATGTGCTACAATCCTGCTACTAAACAATATGAAGCATTACCTGGCGGCGAGTCCTTTATCATATTGGATGCGTACCGTAGCAACAAACCAGTCTTTACCAATGCCGAATGCACCCTCCACGATATTGGCGATGGCGTTCTTTGCTTGGAGTTCCATTCTAAGATGAACTCGATCGGTGAAGGTATTTTGCGTGGACTGAACGAAAGTATCAAAATTGCGGAAGAGGAAGGTTGGAAAGGAATTGTAATCGGTAATAATGCGCCTAATTTTACTGTGGGTGCCAACCTGATGATGGTCGCTATGCTTTCGTACCAGCAAGAATGGGACGAATTGAATATGGCGGTTAGTCTGTTCCAAAACACCTCTATGCGCCTGCGCTACTCGGCTATTCCGGTAGTAGCGGCCACACAGGGTTATGTATTTGGCGGCGGTTGCGAGTTTTCAATGCACTGCGATGCAGTAGTTGCTGCTTCTGAATCGTATATTGGTTTGGTAGAAGTAGGCGTGGGTATTATTCCGGGAGGTGCTGGTACTAAGGAATTTGCAGTACGCATCAGCGATGAAATAACGAAGGAAGGCAATGTCCAAATCCCGACATTAATCGAGCGATTTAAAACCATTGCAACGGCACAAGTGGCTACTTCTGCACAGGAAGCATTCAATTTTGGTTATTTAGATCCTAAAAAAGACCGCATCTCGATGAATGCTGGCCGTAATATTTCCGAAGCGAAAAAAGAGGTGTTGCGCTTGGCTGAAAACTATGTGAAGCCGATACAACGAAAAGATGTATATGTAATGGGGCGTACTGGATTGGGAGCCTTATATACTGCTGCGCATTCGCTTCAATTGGGTAATTACGCATCGGAGCACGATGTTAAAATTGCTAAAAAAGTTGCTTTTGTGCTGTGTGGCGGTGATTTGACTGCACCACAAACGGTGAGTGAACAATACTTGGTGGATTTGGAGCGGGAAGCGTTTTTGTCGCTTTGCGGTGAACAAAAAACATTGGAACGGATTCAGTATATGCTAGAAAACGGCAAACCACTCCGTAATTAAACATTTATGGCACTTATACTCCCCTGTCGCAATACGCACCCACAATTCGGTAAAGATTGTTTCTTCGCCGAAAATGCCACTATCATCGGTGATGTAACCATGGGCGACCAATGCTCTGTATGGTTCCAAGCCGTGGTACGCGGAGACGTGAATTTTATCCGTATTGGCAACAAAGTAAATATCCAAGATGGTGCTATTTTGCATGCCACCTATCAAAAATGTGGTACTACAATCGGTAACAATGTAAGTATTGGACACAGGGCATTGGTACACGGCTGTACGATTCACGATAATGTGCTCGTAGGTATGGGAGCCATCATTATGGACGAAGCAGTGGTAGAAGAAAACTGCTTAATTGCCGCAGGTGCTGTCATTTTAGAAAAAACAATATGCCACGCAGGTGGTGTATATGCGGGCGTACCCGCAAGGCGCGTAAAGGAATTGACCCCAGAACTATTTGCTGGTGAAATTCAACGAATTGCCAATAATTATGTGATGTACGCCAGTTGGTTTGAGTAAATACTGAAATAAAAACGCTCGCGTAAAATTGAATTACGCGAGCGTTTTTTGTTAACAGTCGAGCGATAGAGATTATTCCACCATTTTAACCCGAATATTCTTCCACCGTACCCGAATGCCACCACCATCGTGGATTTGTAGGGCAATTTGCCCATTGGCGGCACCGATTTTAGCATCTTTTAACTCAATCATCTGTGTGCCATTGAGCCAAGTACGTACCTCGTCGCCTACAACACGCACCCGCATTGTGTTCCATACGCCCGGTTTCAGCATTTTTTCCAGTTCAGCAGCAGGTTGAATTAGCCAGCCGCGTCCATAAGATTCATAAATACCACCCGAATGATCGCCCAAAGGTGCTACTTCGGCTTGCCAACCTGTAATTTTAGTACCCTCCAGTGACGAACGGAAAAATACCCCGCTGTTGCCATTGGCCTCTTGCTTAAACTCCAAAGTAAGGTCAAAATTCTTGTATTTTGCGGTAGTAGCCAAATAGCCATATTGCTTATCGGGGCCACTTTCGGCAATCAATTCGCCGTTTTCCACGTACCAACGCTCGGTACCATGAATCACCCAACCATCAATGTTTTTGCCATTGAACAGCGAAATAGTACCTTTAGCAGCATCCCGAGTGCCGGAGCAGCCGCAAAAAAGTGCCAAGGCGAAAATAGAAATATATAAATTGCGTATCATAATACTCTTATTTTAATGTTTTTAAACCATGTCATTTTGCCATGATCCTGAAGTGCTAAGTGTCCGCGCTTTGCCAAGCCATAATCTGGAAAATCTTTCCATTTACCGCTATTTAGCAGTGCCTTCCATTCGGGTGTCCATAGTTGATATTCGGCTGTTTTTTGACCATTGAGCCAGTGCTCCACATGGCCTTTGTTCACCACAATCCGCGTAGAATTAAACTCCCCAATAGGTTTCAATGCGTTGACCAAAGGCGGGTGCATACCGTAATTGGCTCCGGACTTCTGCCAGCCTTCCAGTTTTTCAGGAAAACCAATATCGTCCACCAATTGGTATTCTGGGCCAGTAGCATATACCGCACTATATTTAGGCGATTCTACTACATTAAAAAAGACACCGCTGTTGCCGCCCGGCGATACTTTCCATTCAAGCATCAGTTCAAAATTTTCGTATTCTAGGTCGCTTACAATATCGTTACTCCCTTGGCTCAGGGCAATGAGTTGACCGTCTTTAACGGCCCATCCGGTTACACCTTTTTGGTTAAAATTGTGCCAGCCATTCGTGGTTTTACCATCGAAAAGTAATTTCCAGCCCGCTTTCTCCTCGCTTTTAGATAGTTTATTGGTCGAAGTACAAGCAGATAGGACTAGTAATAATATGAATAATGGAATATATTTTATGTGCATAAATTTTTTATTTATTTGTAAATTTTAACGTAATTTCAAATTTTGAGGATCCCAAAGCACTACCTTTTCGCCAAAGTAGCTATCATTGCACAGCAACGCTGGTGCAGCAGCACGGAAGCCGAAAGTAGCATCTTCCATAACAGATTTACCGTTGCGAACGCCTGTGAAAAAATTAGCAAAGTGATCGTAATGTGCTCCTTTATATCCTTCCTCTACTTTGTATTTTGCTTCAGCAGGTGGTAACATACGTTTGCGTTCGCCCAGCGCCTTATCCACTTCATTTTCTTTAGCGGATAAAAAAGTATCCATCGGATCCGAAGATAAGTTTTTGCGCAGCATCACATCATCCCAAGTGACCTCCATCGCGCCCTCTGTGCCTACCATTTTGAGGTACGTACTCCCCGAAGTACCATCCACAAAATTGACCCTCAAAGACAGGTTAAATGCCGCATGTGCTTTCGTCTCTGGGTAATCGAACATACCCAATAACACGTCGGGCACTTCACGGCCATCTTTCCAGTAGCGGAGACCGCCAGTTGCCATCACCTTATTAGGCCCCTGTGAGCTGGTGATAAAGTGCAGACTAGAAAACAGGTGTACAAATAAATCACCCGAAACCCCTGTACCATAGTCGCGATAATTACGCCAACGGAAGAAACGCAGCGGATCAAACTCGCGCTTGGTGGTATTGGACACAAAACGATCCCAATCCACTGTCTTTTTCGAGGCATCGGTGGGGATAGCATATTGCCAAGCACCCATGGGTGAATTACGCGCCCAAAAGCCTTCGGCATAAATCAATTTACCGATCGCTCCTTCTTCGTAAAGCCGTTTGGCCGTTTCGTTCCCCAAAGAACTCATGCCCTGGCTACCCACCTGATACGTTTTACCACTTTTGCGTTGAGCATCAATGACGGCCTGACCTTCGGTAATATCGTGTACCATTGGTTTTTCGCAATAGGCACCTTTGCCGGCCATTAGAGCATCTACCGAAATTTGGCGGTGCCAATGGTCAGGAACAGCAATAATGACGGCATCGATATCCTTCCGCTGAAGAATTTCTTTGTAATCTCGAGTGGTAAAAAGATCGTTGCCATACTTAGTACGCGCATCGGCCAAACGCCCGTCGTACAAATCGCAAGCGGCCACCAATTTGATACCTGGCGTTTGTAAAGCCGTGTCCGTATCGGCATTACCCATACCGCCAGCCCCAATCAGAGCGATATTGATTTGGTCATTTGGCCCTATCCGGGGCATTCGGGTTAATTTGTGCTGAACAGGTGCATCTTGGGCAGATAAGATACCCGCACCTGATGCACCGAGAACGGCTGCACTGGATGCCAACTTTTTTACAAAGTTTCGGCGAGAATTGGATGTGTTGTTGATACTCATGTTGAAAGGTATTGTACCGTGTGAAAGGGCAAAGTTATATTTTTTTTCTTTTCATCAAGAAATAAAAAAAAGTATGTTCTGATTTTCCAAGGAACAATAAAACTGAAAACATAAATGCTCA
>JBEAVK010000015.1:0-14318 GCA_041160955.1 Bacteroidota bacterium | reverse complement strand
GAGGATATTGTTTTTGAACCATTGCTTTATATTGCCGACGATGCGTTTGAGATAAAAATGAATGTTCCTTTTAATTATATGCCGACTTATAACTACGAAACCCAAAGTAATAAGTCTGGCTGGCAACTAACGCAATAAGTCATGCCTCTATTCAATCGTTCAACGCAAATACACTATAAAAGAAACCACACAATACAAGACTAAATACAAAATATTTGACCATTATTGATTGGAAACTGCTCAAAAAAATGTAACTTTGCGCATAATTATGGCAACACATGAACGTCTCACTACTTGATATCGAAATTGACGGGCTGACCAACAGCATCCAAAATACTATTTCTAACGACAGTTTTGATACAGAAGTAGCTGAAGTTACCAAAACTGACCTCAAAAATATTACAAAAACCAAAGATTGGAAATTTGACTGGAAAGCGGAGTTGAAGGAATCAGACCGACAGGTGTATAAATTGACCATCACAGGTAATTCGGATATTATTCAGGGCCTGATGAGTATCAGCGATTATGGTGATCATTTTTATCTTCATTTGGTAGAAAGTGCACCGTTTAATCTAGGAAAAAAGAAACTGTATCAAGGCGTTCCGGGCAACTTATTCGCCTTTGCTTGCAAGATTTCGTGGGATAAAGGTTATGACGGATTCGTTGCATTTCAATCCAAAACTAAACTAATCGAACACTACGAAGTAACACTTGGCGCGACACATATCGGCGGACACAAAATGATCATTTTCCCACCGGCAGCGCTCAAACTCATTCAACAATATTTTAAAAAATAGAGGATATGGGACATATAAAAGAACCTATCGGAGTTGATCTCAATGTAGCCCCTATGTCTTTGTCTGCTGAAGATCGCCAGACATTGAGTGCCGTTATTGCACAATACAAACTGACAAAGGAAGTACCCATGTCAGCATCAAAATTGGCAAAAAACACAGGCAAAAAAAGAACGGCTAGATTGTTTATGAAACGCCGAAAACCTGCATCTGAAAAAGTAGCAGTAATACCCTCAAAATAATTTGCCCAATCGCGAGTAGGACGATGCTGCAAATAGCCGCCCCAGCCCTCATACTACTGTGTACCCCGACTTACTAAACGCCACGGTACCCAAGCGTGAGGAAAATTTTCATCTCCTAAGTTTTACTCATTCATTACAAGTGCTTATTTTTGCACCGAACTTCGCTCAAGACATCATTCCTGATCCATACAATCATGGCTTACGTGGCTTCTAAGCATTGCCATATCGTCCATGAAGCCGTTGTAGGTAACACGGTGTCTCCGAAAACCCTTACGAGTAAGAAACTTTTAAATTTATTATAATGCAAAAAAAACATTTATTTTTCGTAACGATTTCATTACTCTTCTGTATGAATTCATGCTCTAATTCAAGTAGCGTTAATAAAGAACAAACAGACGGAATGAAAGAAATATGTTTTCATCAAATTAGAAATGGAAATTTGAGTGATTATCATATTGTACTACATGGCGATTCTCTTACAGGGAACTGTCTTGATATCCTAAAAGGGGCGGATACCGCTCGGTGTTTAATCAAAGGTGTAGGCATAGGAAACAATGAATATAGATGCCAATTCAAATGTGTTCATACCGATCTAAATAATAGATATGAAAGCGATCGGGAAAATTTTTTAAAAATTACTAATGATAAACTCTATTTTAAGCGAAATGGAGTTTATGAAATTGAGTGCGAAAAATCAGCATGCCAGTAAATTCTCCCCAAAATGCTTTCTATAAACACTGCGCGTAGGGCAAGGCAAGGGCGGCTAAGCCCGCCTTTCGCAAACATTTTTTCGTTTTGCGACAATCAAAAAGGCAAAAAATGAATGACCAAGTTCCTGCGTTTTTTTACCTAGTATATGGTGCGCTCTTCCCAAATCGTGGCACCAAGAAAAAGTATCAAACGCTGAACAATACAGCAAAATTTTGACAATGCGGGAAAACCCGAAGGTATCACCCCGCCAACCAACGCCGAAAACTACCCAGTTTTTCGATGGAAACGGTGACTATTTCATCCGATTCCATGCGGGGCGCGAGCGTCAATTTTAGTTTGGTTTTTGAGAGATAAGCCATGTGCTGGATGGCATCCACATGGATGATGTACCGACGGTTGATGCGAAAAAAATGGACGGGATTGAGCATGGCTTCGAGGTCGTTGAGCGTGTTTTCGAGTGCGTGTCGCTTGCCCAAGCGCGTAGCGATGAACGTGATTTTGTCTTCCGAATAAAAATAAGCGACCTCTCGCGCCTGTACCATCAAAAGATTTGACCCCTGCCGGACGAGGAATTTTTCCCGAAAAGATTTTTCCTTGCCTAAAATGGCTGAGAAAGGCACGGCTTCCTGTTTTTTAAGGCTAAAAAATTTTGCTATGCTTTTTGCCAATGCCTCTTTCGAGATGGGTTTGAGGAGGTAGTCAATGCTGTTTTGCTCAAAGGCTTTGATGGCAAACTCAGAGTAAGCTGTTGTGAAAATGATAGGCGAGCGCACTTCCACGAAGTCAAAAATCTCGAAAGAATAGCGGTCAAAAAGGTTGATGTCCAAAAAAATAAGCCCCGGCGTGTGCAGGTGCAGGTATGAAATGGCAGACTCCACGCTGCTCAAATGCGCCTCTACTTGGATGAGTTCGGTCAATTGGATGAGCAATTGTTGCAGGCGTTGAGCGGCTAGCGGTTCGTCCTCGATGATGATGGCTTTTATCATAGTTCTGGTTCAAGTAAAGGAATTTTAGCCCAATATCGCTCGTTTTCTATCCAGAAAATGGGTATTTCTGTCTCAAGAAAGCGGTATTGGTTGATGAGATTTTTCAGCCCGATGCCCAGCGATGGTTGTTTATTGTTGGCGTTTTTGGGTCGGTAGGTATTCCCCACCAGAAGGATGTTACCTTCGCATTTTACTTCGATACCGAGCGGGTTTTGCGGGTCGAAATGGTTGTGTTTGATGGCGTTTTCGATGAGCAAAGTTAAGGTTATAGGCGGCAAAAGATGCTGCATTTTGTCGGGCGGAACATCGCAACGAAACTCAAGGCAGTTGCCAAACCGGATTTTTTTTAGTTCGATATACGATTGAATCAGTGTGATTTCTTTGGATAAAGCGACCACCAATTCTTCGCCATATTCGAGGTTGTACCGATAGATGTCTGAAAGTTGGTGGATAAATTTTTCGGCTTTTTCCGGTGATTGATACACCAAACTGACGAGCGTGTTGAAACTGTTAAACAAAAAATGCGGGTTAAGTTGGTTCTTTAAAACCTGGTATTGAGCCAGTGTTTTTTCGTTTTCGACCTGCATGATTTTCAATCTGAATTGCTTTTCTGCCATTTCCAATTCCAAATACGCCTCTAAAAGGTAAACGAAGGCAGCGACGATTAAAATCGCCGTAGAGATAGCCCAAAAAAGGAGGTCGAACCAACCATATCCGTCTCCATCGTCGTTCAGAAAATACGATACCAAACGGAAAAAAAAACCAAAAACCAGCGAAATCGGGAGTGTAAAAACCACCCAAGCCCCAAAATTACCAATCCCGCTTGCCCGCTGTAGTCCAATGAAAATAGGCGATACCACTAATTTTTTCCGAAAGAAATGCACCCCCAACACGAACAAAAATGTGAGCGGTAAGAGCAAAACCTGTTCTTTAATGGCTTCCGAGGTGCTTTCGTTCTGCAAGTCATTCAGCAAATTGATGAAAATGAAAAGCAAACTCAACAGAAGATAGAACGTAAACCTTGCCCGCAAGGGCTTATTGGATAATGACCGATTTTTCAGAGACATCACTTGTGTAAAAATAGCCCAGCGGATACCGCGTCGGGTTGTTAAGGTTGATGATATTGCTGCGGATGGGTGCGGGCGGCGGGTTACCTACTACGCTCAAACCCTGATTGCCAGTTTGGGTAAAGAGGCTGTAAAGGTAATCAAAATAGCCCTTAGTAATACCCATTTGCTGTACCGCCACCGTGTCGCCGATCTCGATACGGACTTCCTCGTTGGGGTTGACTCGGGTACTTTTTTGACCGTCGAAAAACGCATCGGACAAAATCAGCGTGCGGTTATTACCCCGGTCGGGTACAACAAAAACCATACCGTTGATCAACACCCTGAAGTAGTAAAAATTGGCTACATCCGCCGGGTCTTGAATGTCGAGCCGCACAAAATAGCCCTCATTAGTGATGCTAGTGGCGGCTTCGTAAGCATAATATAATGAATCAATCGGCGGTACCGCTTCGATTTGGCTCCTGCCTTGGTAGTTGTCGCCCCCCCAGGCGATGTCGAGGGTGTACGTTTTGCCGACCTTTGGCTCGATGCCCGCCACCTCGTACCAGCCCTCTCCCCGATGTTCAAAAGTCCAGGTTTGCGTCCCGTCACTGACCTGCATTAGTGCGTTTTCGACTGCGGGCGGCTGTTCTTTGGAAAGATAAGGTAGGCTCGAAGTCAGGCGGATGCGCTGCGGGGCATCGGGGCGGGCAGGGTTGCGCTCTATGCCGCCTTCAATGACAAGACGGGTTTCGGATGCGCCCACGTTCAGGTCGTCGGTCACGACTTTTTCGCAGGCGGAGAGGGTCAAAATGAGTTGAAATACCGCCGCCACAACAAGCGGGCTTTTTGTTATTTTAAGGAAAAACATGAAAAATTGAATTTAAAAAGTGAAAAACAGAACGTTTTGTTAAAATTTGAAATTGTACGACACGCTCGGAATGATGGGAAAAAATGCCGTTTTCACCGCTTGTGTTGTACCTGTGGCGATCTCCAGGTCACCGACTTCGGCAATTTCCCGAAAGAAAATTGAGGCCGCGTTCAGCCGATTGTACACATTTATAACACTAAATACCCACTGCCCTTCCCATTTCGCCGAGGGGCGGGGATTAAGGGTTGCGGAGAGGTCGAGGCGATGATAAGCAGGCAGGCGACCGCCGTTGCGAAGGCTGAAATCCGCTACAACCAAGCCATTACTTTGGTATTTGCCCGAAGGATAAGTGACTGGGCGACCCGAACCAAAGATGAAATTCCCGCCTAATTCCCAGCGGCGCGTCAGTTTGTAAAAACCTACGAGGTTGAGTTGGTGACGTTGGTCGCTGTTAGTGGAGTACCAATTTCCATTGTTCACCCCCTGTATTTTTCCCTGCGATTTGGCGAGGGTATAACTCAGCCAGCCAGTCAGCCGCCCGCTGTTTTTGCTTATTTGCAGTTCTGCGCCGTAGGCTCGCCCCCTGCCTTTGACGGTTTGCGATTCGATGTTTTCGTTGAAAAGCAAGTCTGCACCATCTACGAAATCGGTCAAGTTATTGATTTTTTTGAAATAGGTTTCGATACTCACTTCGTAGGCATCATCGGCGAGGTTGGTAAAATACCCTAGCGCGATTTGGTCGGCGTTTTGCGGTTGGATATAAGGTCCGCTCGGAGTCCAGATGTCGAGCGGTGTAGGCGAAGTAGTGTTGGAAATGAGGTGAATGTATTGGTACATTTTGTTGTAGCCGAGTTTAATGGAATTGCGGCTGTCCAAGAGGTAGCGCATCGAAAGACGGGGTTCGAGGGCATTAAAATGGCTAATGATCTCGTTGGAGGCGTAGTTTTTGGAGCCGATTTGCGGGTTGCGGAGGTATGTATTGCGCAATGAATCGAAGCGGAGTGGCGTGCCGCTTTCGTACAGGCGGGTGTTTTCCGCGCCGAGCCGCCAAAAATTTGACCAGCGCAGCCCGTATTCCAGTGCGAATTTCGAGTTGATTTTCTGTTCATTGCTGGCGTAAAGCCCCAGTTCGGCGGCACGGTTCTCGGCAAAAGTCTTGGCTTTGATGGGCGAATTTTTGAGCGGCGCGATTTGACCGGGTTTGAAAACATAGCCTACCGCATCCGCCCCGATTTTCACGGTGTTGTTGGCGTTCAGGTACCACGTGGCGCGGGGGCGGATGTTGAAATTGAGGATGTCTGATTTCCACGAAAACTCGTATCCAGAGCGCAAGTTGTCGAGGCTGTAATCGTATCGGCTGGCGATGGCAGAGGTTTGGAAAAACCATTTTTCGCCCCAGTTGCTTGTCCAGCGCAGGGTGCCTGAGGCGTTGCCCCAGTTGGAAGCGACGAGCGCGGGCAGTTTGAAATTGTCACGCCCGAAATAGCCGGAGAGGTAAATTTTGTTGCGCTCGCCGAGGGCGTAGTTGGTTTTGAAGTTTAGGTCGTAGAAATAGAGTTTATTTTCCCGAAATTCTTTGCTTAATTTAGTGAATATATCCAAGTACGACCGCCGCCCCGCTAGCATGAACGAACCCCGGCCAGTGCCGTCCGATTTTTTGGCAAACGGGCCTTCAAGCAAAAGTCGACTCGAAATCAGTCCGATGCCTGCTTCCCCCTGAAAATGGCGGTTGTTGCCCTCTTTTTGCCGCACATCCAGTACCGACGAGAGCCGCCCGCCGTAGGTAGCAGGGATGCCGCCTTTGTACAGTTTCACGTCTTTGATAGCATCGGCGTTGAACACCGAGAACAAACCAAAAAGGTGTGTAGCGTTGTAAATCGTGGCTTCGTCCAGCAGTATCAGGTTTTGGTCTGCCCCGCCGCCACGTACATTGAAACCCGACGAAGCCTCGCTTGTACTTGAAACACCGGGCAGTAATTGGATGGCGCGCAGCACATCCGCCTCGCCGATGACCGCTGGAAGTTTTTTTACGGTAAGGATAGAAATGGTTTTGTTGCCCATTTCGACGGCTTGCACTTGCTCGTTTTGGGGTTTGGCGGAGACGACGACTTCCTGCAAATTGGTCGTTGCCGATTCCAATTCGACTTCAAGGCGCAAGTCTGTTGACAAGTTTACGGTTTTTTCAAATACCGCATAACCAAGGTAGTTGAAGCGCAGCCGATGCTCGCCCGCAGGTAGCGAAAGGGAATAGAATCCGTACTCATTTGAGGCCGTGCCGCGCCCCTCACCTGCCGAAATTGTGACTCCGATGAGCGTTTCGCCTGATGATTTTTCTTTGACGTAGCCGCTAACCGTTAAGTTTTTTTGTGCTGCCGCCAAATATGAAAAACATACAAAGAAGCAGAGTGAAGGGGCGATTTTTGATGAAAATAGATTTTGAAAATAACGCATTGCTTGAAATTTTCCTCAAAGATGAGGCGGCAGATAAGCAGGTGTGTAACCTTTCAGACAAGCCTTGACTTTGGGCGATGAGGTTGGGGAAAAGAGGTATGGGCGAATGCCTGTGTTGACTTTTTTGAGAAGGTTGATAAGTAATGTATTTTATGTTGTTTCATAATTTTGCCATTATTTTGCGCCATGGAACATCGTAATTTTTATAAAAAAATGATTGGCCTGATTGACCCCGCAGGTGCAAAAAAATATATTACGCAAGTCACTTTAATTTTGTTCTCGCTATCCATTGCTACTACTGTGGATCGGTATCGGCAGGGCGGGAAAGAGCAAGTGAAATTGCAGGAGTATTTGAAAGCGATAGAAAAGGATCTTGATTTGGAGATAGAAACCTGCAAAATGAACCTTACAGATTGTAATACCGATATTAACGGTATTTCAAGATCATTGCACTACTTGCAAATGAACCACCCTGATAGTATTGAACAAGGCTTATTGTCTTTTTTTGATGTATTTCAGCGGGGTGTTTTTCGTACTTTTCAGCCCACTACCTTCGAAATGATGGCGCAAGCGGGTGAGGCTCATTTGATTAAAGACCTCGAATTGCGTAGTAATTTGGCTATGGTTTTTGCTTTTCGTAATAATACAATTAAAAAAGACCTGGAAGATTACGATACTAAAACGGATGAATGTGCCCGTGCTTTAGGTAAATACGTGGATTTTACCCAAATTTTTCGTCAAAAATATAAATCCCCTCTTGCTTTTGCAAAAGGGGATTTAATACCACAAAACGAACTCTTTTTACTGTTAAGAATGGCGAATGTGCGCGGTTTCCATTTGCGTGCTTCTATTGAAGAACTGGAAATGGTAAAAACTATGGTAGCGCGTGCGCAGCGATAAGATTTACCTCATTTTGGCCACTTTTATTACTTTTTGGGTCGTATTGGTACGCATTTCTACAAAATAAATACCGGGTATAAAGGTGGCGGCATCTATTTGGATCGCATTTTGACCCGCATTCAGTAGCGTATTTTCTTGTTGTGCATAGACCAAACGGCCCTGCATATCCAAAATTTGAACAGAAACGACGGACGGTTCTTCTAAATTAACCTGTACTGTAAAGGATGCATCGAATGGATTGGGGACAATTTTAAATTCGGCGGTGGCTGGTATGGTTGTTGCCTGATTACCTCGATCCTCACCATTTTTTGCACCCGAACAGCCGTCGATACGCGCATTAAAAGTGCAACTAACGGCGTGAAAACCGGGTTTCAACCGCACATGATCGCCTGCACGATAGACAATATCCGCTCCGCTATTCACCTTGTTCCAACCAATGATCAAGTCGCGGGCTTGAAAATCAATATTTACGCCACTAAAATCGTCGGTGAGGAAAAAAGTACGCGGACAAGTACCACCACAACCGCGACTCACGAGCAGATCGGCGCGTAAACCACCAGGATCAAAATAGCCACGCATACGGTCTTTTTGTCCGTTGGTAAACATAAACATACAGGCATCATCGGTGTAGTCCATATAATTCATAAACATTTCACCATTGGGCGAGTTGCCACAGTCAGAGATGAGCGGGAATGTAGGGCAACCACCATTGGCATCTTTGGCAACTGGGGTATCGGATACTTGGTCGTCGCCACAATTGGCATCGCCCCAGATATGTACCAATCCAAGCCAGTGGCCTACTTCGTGCGTTAGGGTACGCCCTAGATCGAAAGGAGCGGATGCAGCACCATTATAACCAAAAGCGGTGTATCGCACCACCACTGCGTCTTCGCTGGCGGAAGCATTGCCGGGATAAGGCGCATAACCAAGTATGCCGCCATCTAGCGCAACTACATATACATTGAGGTAATGATCGGTATTCCAGGCATCGCTACCACCTGTGCCAGCGTGCATCATATCGTTGGTAGGGTAAACAAAAACACCGTGTGAAGTGGCCGTTCGTACAATGCCGGAGGTCGCGTTGCCATCGGGATCTACGGATGCGAGGCAGAACTGGATTTGGACATCGCCGACTGAACTGGCAAAAGCGTTTGGGGTATTGGCTACGTCAACATTGAGTTTTCGGAAATCTTCGTTGAGGGTTTCCATTTGGGAATATACCTGTTCATCTGAAATGTTTTCGGTGGCATTGTTATACACAATATGCACCACGACGGGTACGGTCAGTACACCATTGATGGCATTATCGGCGGTGTGTTTCCCTCTTTTTTGTTGGGCGGCAAGGATGCGTTGCGCCTTCATTTCGGGATGGATTTCCTGTAAGTATTCGTTGTAGTGGGTCGATCCGCATTGGCGATGATCGTGTTGGTGTTGGGCGAAAGTGGTTATTGGCAAAGCAATAGCCCACAATACAAGGCGCATAATGGTGTTTTTCATGGTGTTGTTGGTTGGTAAATATGTGATTTGTGAATGGTTATTTGAGTAAAAATTTAACATTAAAAATTTAGCGTTTAGCATTTAAAATTTGAATATTTGAAGTTTATTAATGTTAAATTTTAAACGCTAAATTTTAAATGTTAAATTACTTGTGGTACAACCGCTTTATATCCATAAATGCCAAAAAGCCCTTGAGGTGTGAACAAGAACATTAAATTTTTGTCGAGTCATTACTTCATTTGTACAAGTAACTCCTAAATAACAACAATTTACTACCTTTGCAGCATTGTTGTAATACAGCAGTTAAAAATTAATATATATGGACGAGCCCTCACCCCGAAGTCGAGCTGTTGCCGCAAGTAATGCAGTAGGCTTGCATTCTTATTTAGCCATATTCTTGGTCTGCTTGGCGGCTACGGCAGCTGTTATCTGGATATTGCCCCCTGTTTCCTTTGTTTTTGGAGTAGGGTGGTTTGCCACTTTTTTTACGGTATCTATCGTTTTTATTATGCTGTCGTTGTTTAGACGATTGATATTCAAACAATTATACGGAAAAGTGCCGAATGAAAGCGAAGCAGTTTTACTGGAGTATTTTGCCCAGCAGGACGAAGACGACAAAGAAGATATTTCTACGGAATTGATTGAAAACGCCCTGCACTTGCGCGAGATTTACGCTGGCGATTGTATGGCTGCGGCCAAAGATATTGTGTATTTTCCTGTGAGTCATACCCTAAAAAAATTGCGGCATTTATTTACCGAAAGCCAATTATCGCGGATTATTATCACAGAATCGGAATCACTCGATACCATATTGGGGTATATTCACGTGCAACAAATGTTTGGGGAAGAAAAAAATATACGCCAGTTGGTACTGCCGATTCAATTTGTCCCAGCCACGCTGCCGGCGAATGAACTACTGAATCGGTTTGTGCGTACGCGTACCAATATTGCCTGTGTGAGTGATGCAAATGGGCAATTGGCTGGTATTGTTACTTTGGAGGATGCCTTAGAGCAGTTGTTTGGTGCTATTGATGATGAGCACGACTAACGTTTCTAAAACCCAAAATCTAACCGATCGAGGATCGTATTTCCGATACAACGACCGCTTTTAAGTCCTTGTTCGCAGGAGCGGCGAAAATGCACACCACCTATAATACGGCTTTCTGCTTGTGCTTCTCCACATTTTGTGATGGACTCGAATTGGCGTTCGGGTAATATAAATGGTCCGCCATCGGGGGTGTATAACGAGCTGCCCAAATGGGTCTTATCCACAAATGTACGGTCGTCAAAAACAGACACCAATACCACCGGCGCAGCACCTCCCATAACGGCAGATCCCGAAATATAATCGGGGTAGGGTGGGGTATTCAACAATGGCTGCCAGTTAGCATCTATTATTTCCTTGATATAGGTAGCTGGACGTAGCAGGTTGTATTTGTACTTCATATACCACGCATTGCTAAAAGCATCGGCGGCAGCAAACCCAACAAGGCAATACGCTTTTGCTGAAATAGCCAAATCACGCGCATCTTTTTTCAAAAACTGCTCGGTAATACCCACCCAATGGCAGGCTGCACTACAGGTGCGCCCAGGTCCGTTGTCAAAGTGATAGGCCAATTTTTTATTGGCATCGCTTTTTACGATATGATATATTTCTTTGGCTTCCTTATAAAATGCGCTGTTCGGATCTGTGGAATAAGATAGCGGAGATTCCGCTTCGCAGGACTGTGAATTATCGATGACGAACGTGCGCAATGTACCCCATAGCGGTTCTACAGGTACTTGATTATAGGTGTTTTTGTCCCAATACCAAGGGTGTTCGGTGTCGCGAAAGGGGAGTAGGGGTATAATATTTCGGATAATATCGCGGCCATCTTTACGGATACGCTCCAAAATATTGGTACCGACTAAAGTGCCGTAACTGCGCGAATTTTCAAAGACGGAGCGCTTTACGCCCTTGTTGAGCAGATCATTTTCTTGTTGCTCTGCCAATGCTATAACCGAGCTGCGTTGAGTATTGGTTATTTGGTCGATTAATTCGGGGAAAACGATTTTCATTGCGTTACACAATACTACGCCCCAATCATATACCTTAGTTTCGTCTATATTGGCGGCGAGTGGGAAATCGTTGATTTGCTGCGCCATACTTTTGGCATTGGGGATGCCCCTGTACACCGATTCCCATACCGTAAGACCAAGATAACCATAAGTACGTGCAGCATGCGGCCCCTGAAGTTGGTTTTCTTTTACCATTTCGTAGCCCAATTGCATCCATTCGTGCGCTAGATCGCCAGAATAATTGGCTGTTTTATTGGTGAGGTATATGTCTTTGGAAATGTCGTTATTGTCGTTATTGCATCCAAACGGAGTGAGAAAAACAAAAGCAAATAAAATAAACTTAATGGATTTTTTCATTATTTCAAATGTGTTACACTATTAAAAAAAAAGTAAATTGCGCTGGTTTTTTTAAGGCCAGATTCAAGGTAACACGAAATGGATTGTCATTTTCGGGGCAAAGATAGATAAATGAGGCATATTTACCTGTTAAATATTGTTTTCACGTTCCCTAAAGTACTTTTTTCCTAAAATAGACCTTTGTAATTAATGTCCGTACTACCTTCGCCTCCTCATCAAATTTACACCTTATCAACTAATTCAAGATGCAGCGGATTTTTTGCTCCTTTTTACTATTTATTCTTGTTTATCCGGCTTTTGCTCAAAAGACCTTTACGATGGCCGATGCCATTACCAAAAGAGCCATGTTTGTACCTGCCAATCTACGCCAAGTGGAATGGATTCCCGATACCGATGCTTTTACGCATACTTCGGGTAATAAACTGATCCGGGTAACGGCCAGTAACCTCAAAAATGATACCCTTGATTTGTTGAGTGGCATTAATCCGACTTTGACAAAAATGGACAAAAAAGCACTGACCAGTATTCCGGGTATCAAGTGGCTCAATAAGGATGAACTCTGGTTTCATACCGCAACCGATATTTTACATTGGTCGTTTTCAAAAGGCTTAACCAGCAAAAATAGTCACCCCGCAGACGCAGAAAACGTTGATTACCACGAGAAAACCTACCAAGCGGCTTATACCGTAGGTGATGCATTTTGGGTGAGTAAAGACGGTAAGTCCACCATGGTGGCCAAAAGCGAAAAAGACGGTATTGTTTATGGAAAAAGCGTACACCGCGACGAATTTGGTATCTTTAAAGGTACATTTTGGAGCGAATCGGGTCGATATTTGGCATTTTACCGCATGGACGAAAGTATGGTTACGCAATATCCCATTTATGTCCTCGATTCGATGCCTGCCACTTCCCGCAGCATCCGCTACCCGTACGCAGGCGCGACGAGCCACCACGTGACCATTGGGGTGTACGACACCCAAAATGCAAAAACAATTTACCTCAATACGGGCGAGCCTGCCGAGCAATATTTGACCAATGTATCTTGGTCGCCCGATGATAAATATATCTTAGTAGCGGTGGTCAATCGCGCACAAAATCACCTTTGGCTCAAGCAATTTGATGCCATGACAGGCAATTTTGTTAAAACATTATTTGAAGAGACCAACGATAAATGGGTAGAACCGGAGCATCCTGCGCAATTTGTGCCGGGTAGCAAAACGCAATTTGTGTGGCAAAGCGAGCGGGATGGATTTAACCATGTTTATCTCTATGATATGGATGGTAAAATGTTGCGCCAACTGAGTACGGGCAAATTTCCAGTGACTAATTTTTACGGTTTTTCAACCGATGGCAAACGCTGTTTTTACCAAACCGCCGATGAAACGGGTTTGAACCGATATATATGGGCAACCACCGTAAAAGATGGCAAATCCACCCAAATCAGCGAAGAACCGGGTACACATAACGCTATTATCAGTCCAAGCGGCGAATGGATGGTCAATTCATTTTCTGATCCCAATACGCCGCGTATCCTTACGGTGAAAAAAACGGCAAAAGGCGAGAAAGGTGCTATTTTACTCCAAGCGCCATCGCCATTAAAAGATTTTAAAACAGGTACTACTCAATTTGTTCGTCTGCAATCGCCCGATGGTACGCCCCTTCAGGCACGGGTGATCATGCCCTCCAATCCCGAACCGAACAAGAAATATCCGGCCATTATTTATGTGTATAACGGCCCACATGTACAAATGGTAACCAATTCCTGGATGGGCGGCGGCGAAATGTGGATGCACCGCATGGCCAACGAGGGCTACGCGGTGATGTCGATTGATGGTCGTGGTTCATTGAACCGTGGGCGCGATTTTGAGCAAGCCATCCACCGCCATGCCGGCGATTACGAAATGCAGGATCAATTGGCTGGCGCAGCCTATCTCAAAACACTCAATTCGATTGATTCCACTCGTATCGGTGTGTATGGCTGGAGTTATGGCGGTTTTATGGCGACTTCGCTTATGACTCGCCCGGAAGCAAAA
This sequence comes from Bacteroidota bacterium, assembly GCA_041160955.1. Lineage (GTDB taxonomy): Bacteria > Bacteroidota > Bacteroidia > Chitinophagales > Saprospiraceae > M3007. The sequence goes on along the minus strand of JBEAVK010000015.1, from coordinate 372 downwards.
GGCGTATTCAAATGCGGTGTGGCAGGTGGACCGGTATTGGATTGGAGCATGTACGAAATCATGTACACCGAGCGCTATATGGATACGCCACAAGAGAACCCAGAAGGGTATAAAAAGAACAATTTGTACAATTATATCGACAACCTGAATGGCCGTTTATTGATGATTCATGGCACTTCCGATCCGGTGGTATTGTGGCAACATTCGTTGAAATACGTAAAACAATGCGTCAGCAAAGGCAAACAATTGGATTATTTTGTGTATCCAGAGCATGAGCATAATGTGGCAGGGCCCGATCGTGCGCATTTGTTTAATATGATTGAGGCGTTTTTTAAGGAGCGTTTGTGAGGATGGGTTTAAAATTTAGCGTTT
>JBEAVK010000006.1:0-5985 GCA_041160955.1 Bacteroidota bacterium | reverse complement strand
GACCTATATATGGGCAGAGGGTACAGAAGCGCATACCATACAACAACAGGTAAAACTATTTGCTCGGGCTTATGATGATTTGGAACCTGCTTGTACCGATAAGTTTGTGGCGATTACGATTGTCGGAATAGAGAAAATAGAATGGGTCGGTAAAGAGAATGGTTATACGGGCGATGGAAAAAATAATAGTAATACTTTGGATCAACTCGACGGAAAAGGGGCTTTTAGGGTATTTCCCGAACTTAAAGAAACGGTAAAAGGTGCTATTGTTAAAACAAGTGTTGGGGTAAAAATAACATTAAGCGTAGCACCACCTGTAAAACAAGATTTATTTGTTCGACCATTTGATATTGATGATCCTTCTAATGATAAAACATTTGTCGATCCGAATGACACGGGGACTAACGGTAATTACGCGGGTTCTGCTGCACCCTCTAGTCCGCTAACTTATACAAAGGAAAATGATAATCGAGGGTTTGCCTTACCGAATACACCAACAAATGTTACATCAAATTCTTCAGGGCAAAAAGAAGGGGTAATTACCGGATCAAATATAACGGTGTCAATTACATCAACTGCGACAATATATACGATCCCAGACGTTATAACAAAAGAAGTAATGATTGAAAGTTTTTGGGTATCCCAGATGTGTGGTGATAATTATAAAATTGCAGCTAACCATGACAAAATTTTTCTGACTAATACACGAAATGAAGACGCTGGAGACCAAGATCGGATTGTAGATAAATGTACAGGAGATCCGGGGAAAGGTAAAGAAATAAGCAAAAATCTTTACTCACCTATTCTTACTGTTTGGCGTACTTTGCATATCGAATATGACATGATGGAAAGCCCTAATGGGCCATCTTTTTTATCTAAAAATTTAAGTTTTGCTGGTATCTTTACCAATTTTAATGGTCAAAACATGAACGATACAGATAAATTAATGGGGATTAAATGCGACGGATCATGCCCTCCCAATATTTACGTTCCGACACAACCATTAAGAGACGGATCTCCAACTAGTAGTAATGGTCGCTTTGAAGGTGGTGGAATAAAGATAGGTAAATCAGCTCAAGTATTTTGTAACCCGTCGGTTAATAATGGAGGAAATGGTAATTCAATTTTAGTAAAAAGCACCTCTACTGCATTGCAGTTATCAACAAAAATGGACTTGACAATGAAAGCAACTCTTGAAGGCATACTCACAAAAAGTGATGGCACATCACCTGTTAGTTTTAATATATTTAATGTAATTTCTTCTGATCAAGGGTTTAAAATTATCATGAAGAAAAAAATGGATAACTTAAATGATTATGCAAATGGCAGTATTAGTATTGGCGGAGGTACTACCTTCCCAAATAGTATAACTATTATTACAGGAAATAAGCAAGAATTTAATATTCCCAATGCTTCGCTTGCTATTCCAATTGAAATAATAGATGATGATCTTCCTTGGACAGGAGCGGCATCACCAGGAATTACTCCGGTTTCTTTCGATCATACCAAAAAAGTATATGAAAGTGTTTGTATCGATGTAGCCGTAGATGGAGGCGGTAAACTTACTAATAACGAATCCAATATACCATTTTATCCTAACTTAAAACAGAAAATTACATATGATCCTTTAGGGAATCCAATAGATGAGGATTTGTTCGCGCAAAAAGAAGCTGTATCATTGAATAATGATCAGCTAAGACAAACAAGTCAGATAGCATCTCAAAATTTTTGGGTTTTGTATGTACTCTCTAGTTGGCAAGCAAATACTCGTAGCGATTCTGATCCTCTCTCGGAAGTTTCACCTTTAGGGAGTGCTATGGATGCAGAAGTAGATGACTGCCTAATTGCAAAAGGAGGAGACATGGTTTGTTTGTGGCACGGTGTCTATTTAGAAACATCAGCTGGTTCATTAAAACTTGAAAATGTATTACCTCATGAAATCGGGCATTGTTTTGGGTTATCGCATGGTAATATATTCACCTTCACAAATAGTAATCCATCGGATGATGGAAAAGAATTTATAAATGCTTGTTTGACAGGAATTTCCACATTTAGTGGAATGAAAATAATGACGCCAATTTCTACTAACAATGAGGTAGAGTTTATCTATTATCATGAAAATCTAATTAGATCAAGGGTTGAAAGCCCAGCTCACCATTAATTTTATTTAAAATGAACAAAATTATTATTATATTTTTTCTGCTTGCACAAATATTTCAAAATGGAATATCGCAACCTGGATTCCAACTCATTCTTTCCGTAAAGGATAGTTCGAAAAGTTTTTTTTCGCACGACAAAGTCAATATTTCAGTCCCCTTCCGAACGATTGATGCTGAGGATAACGAGCAGCCATCCATAAATGCGTGTTATAATTTATCGATGATTCAAGTAAAATTTCCATTCACAGATTGGATGTTTTGGGATTCATCTGGCACACGATATATATGGACGGAGAATCCTTGCCAACTACGTGGTGATCCTATTCGATTTGATTATTATGTCAATCTATTACCCCTTTATAACAAAAAGCCGGACTTTCTCAATGCTATGAAAAATGGCGGAATATTAGAGATTCGGTTTAAAATGTATGCTAGTGTTGATGGAGGACTATACGATTACATATACTCAAACATAGATACCTTGTATCTGCCTTCAGCCAATAAAGCCGATCTAGATGGATTGGTTTATATAACAGAAAATATTAAAAACTGGAGAGGGTTTTCTTATCTAGAAAGATCGAGTTGGCGTGATTACTCAAATGATTTTTTCTCAAATATTGCGAATCTGTATGGGGACTCAATAATTGGGGATCTTGCTAATTTTGAGTTAAAAAATTTTGAGACAATTGATAAAACACTCTCAAATACCGCTACTAATGACGAAATTAGAGAATATAGAGATTTAAAGTATGAAGAAGTTCTTGTCAATTGCAAATCAGAAATGCTTAGAGACTACATAGTTAAAATGATTAATTTACACAAATAAAGTAAATATCAAGTTTAATTAATTATTAAACTAACCTGCGTTTGAGTACTTAGTAGTGCCGCAGATGATAAATTGACGAATTCATATTGAGCCTGATGAAGCTGTATTGCCTAAAAGTGCAGATTAAATTTAATTTATATATTAACATAATTTGATTCAAAATAATCAAAACCAAACACATCAAAAATATGCAACGCATACCAATCATACTAAGCATCCTGCTGGCCTGTTGCTGTGCAGGGCGCGCATACGCTGTTATCGGGATAACAGGCGTAACCCATGCCTCCGCTGTTGAGTGCGACGGAGCGATAGACATAACAGCAGACGGTAATGCTGGGCCTTTTACCTTTGCTTGGAGCAACGGATCTAATACGGAGGATTTACAATATTTATGTCAAGGTACTTATACGGTGACTGTGACCAATGCCTTTGGTTGTACAAAAGTACTCGTAGTAAAAGTAACTAGGTGTATCGAAGCCGACCCCATTATTGTGGAAAAGGTAATAATTGTCCCAGTCTCGCCCATTACATTAACTGGTGGTGCCATCAGACTGGTACTCAAGCCCACTGTAAATCCTTTATTTTTCAAATGGACCGACGAAAATGGGACTATCATCGCTACTACAAAGGATTTAGTCAATGTGAGTCCCGGAAAGTATTGTCTTACCATCAGTGGAGGTTGCGGAAGCACCTTTAGTGCTTGCTACGAAATGCCAGCGTGTTCTTATGTTGTACCGAGTGCAACGAACCTAAGTTTTAGTACAGTAAAGCCCTGCCCGAAAACACCAACGGGCAGCATTGATCTAACGGTCAATTTCGGGATCGCTCCATTTCAATACTTATGGTCGAATGGTGTTACTACGGAAGATCTTTCCGGTGTGCCACCTAAAATATACCAAGTAAAAGTGACCGATAAAAACGGATGTGTTGCCTCCCAAATAGTAGAACTAAAGGCCGTAATAGAGGGTATCAAACTCAATAAAATAAAGCATGCTTGTACCACCGAGTCGCCTGGAAGGTTGGAAATAGAGCCTTTCCCTACCGCTAATTATGAATTTAAGTGGAGTAATGGTGTCGTACAAACTGGCGGGCAATCTACCTTAGAGGGGCTTGCTGCTGGAGATTACTGTGTTACGGTAAAAGACTTAAATAAAGGGTGTACTTTAACACAGTGCTGGAAAATTGAGGCGGGATTACCGAGTTCTAGCATAGGAATTAAAGAAATATCATACACAAAGTGTCCTATTTATAATACACCATCATGTAATGGACAAGTAGCCCTTATTTTGGATGAACAATTTAGCACTCAGGCCAGTTCGGTTACAGGGAATGGCGGATATACCAATAATATATACGCATGGTCTGGTCCCAATAATTTCAATGCTATTTCCTCTTCTCCTGAACTATCTAATCTTTGTCAAGGTGAATATACCGTTACTGTAACCGACCAAGATGGGTGTACTGCTGCGACAAGTATTATGATATGCTGTTGTCACGGTAATACCGTTGACCCGACTTGTGCGACGATTATTAACCCATCGAATGGGTATTATTATCCTTTAAAATTGAGGGATCCAACAATTGTTGTACCAAACATCACTAATAATTTTTTAGGTTCTATAAAAGCAAATTTTAGAGACGGTGTCTCACCCGTTTATTTTATATGGGAAAAGGAAGGTGATCCAAATTTCATTTCTCATTCCCGAACTATAGATGGAATAAGCCCTGGCACCTATTGTGTAACAATTTCTGATGGAGGATGTAGCAATTACAGAGATGGGTATAGTGCTTGCTATACAATAGGATTTGGCTTTTCGAGCATTGTCAAACATTCTTGTTTAGGAGGACACAACGGCAAAGTAACCTTTACATTAAATGAAGAAACACCAGAACCTATTACGGTGGCTTGGGGCAGTAACAGCAAAACCTATACTAATCTCGGCACATGGTCTAAAATAGTATCTATTGATAATTTGGCAGCAGGTACTTATATGTTCACCATAACAGATGGTAATAACCAGTCTTATTATTCAACAAATACTATTACGGAATCTACTGATCACAGTGCTTATACCGGGCCGATGGTAGAGTTCGCACTTTATAGCCCTTTCAAAACAATTAATGCCTGTTTGGAGAATCATTTTCTTTTCTTTGGAGAGGATCCAAGAATTGGGATGCGCGACAATCCATTGGTCGAAAAATATCCGAATAACCCAGATTTATTCACCCATTGGCCCGATGGCGGTATTGGAAGGATAAAATTTGACCCCAATGGAGAGTACTCCACGGCAGGACAAACGGATTATCATATTCCTAACGAAATAAATAGCACTCACAAGGTAAGTGTATCCGACCAATATGGATGTAAAGTAGAATATTGTGCAGAATTTGGGGTAAATCAACTTGTGCCTGGCGTACCCATTGCTACACCCGTCAGAATTCCCGGTACAGATTACACAATAAACGCATATACAGAATGTACAGGGTGCAAAAGATGTGGCCCAGGCTATTGCCGTAAGGAAGGGGAAAACCTTTGTACTGATTTTTCGAATCGCTATAAATTTGAATATACAGCCAAGGACAATGATTTTCCTTGTCGTTCAGGTAGATTACATTTAAAATGCGGAGAAAGTTTTAATATCGATATCGATAATTACGAATCAGAAGAATTCATTGATTTTAATGTGATTTTAAAAAGCAACGGAGATGGAACTTGTAATTATAAAGTAGGCTGTTTGTTTACGGGTATTCCCGATCCGTTTTTCCCGGATGCAACGCCCATATACGTGGAAGCACCTAATGGTGTAACGTTACCCTGCGACGAGCCACCTAGTGGAGGCAGTGGAGGCGGCGGCTTTGTTGGGGTAGAATGCGAGGGAGAGGTAGTGCTGGAACTGACAGACCCAAGTACTTGTACAGGAACAAGCTATTGCTATTCGGGAATAGGTGCGCCAGAGGTTAAATTCAATGTCTCTCTTGGTGACTTTGAAGGGCAGTGCG
>JBEAVK010000447.1:0-5057 GCA_041160955.1 Bacteroidota bacterium | reverse complement strand
TGTTTTTCATTTTTTTTCTCATTGATTCTCCCTTGAGTTCAAACCTAATTGCTGAGTGAATAATCCTGTCCAAAATAGCGTCTGCAATTGTTTTTTCTTCGATTAAATCATACCAACTTTTAACTGGTAATTGTGAACAAAAAATTGTAGATTTTTTATGATGCCTATCTTCAATCAAATCCATTAAAATGAGTTGTTTTTCGTTGTGGATAGCTTGGAGTCCAAAATCATCAATAATCAATAAGTCACAGTTTTCAATCTTGCTTAATTCCCTCATATACGAGCCATCAGCTTTCGCCATCATTAACTTGGCAAAGAGTTTTCCGAGGTTATAATACAGTACTTTGTAGCCCTTTATACAGCATTGATAACCCAGTGCAGTTGCCAAAAAACTTTTTCCAGTGCCCGTACAACCTGTGACGATTATGTTTTCATTACGCTCTATAAAGGAACAATCCGAGAGTCTGGTGAGCAAGTTTCGGTCTAGTTCTCGGTCGGGAGAATAGCTCATTTCTTCAATCGAAGCCTGATAATGGAATCGGGCATTCTTGAGCAATCGCTCGGTTCTGCTGTTGTTTCGCTGGTTGTCTTCCGATTCTATGAGCCAGGCGATAAACTCATCATTGGTAAAGGAGTCTTTGTTTCTAGTTTCAAACGAAGATTCATAAGCTCGTTTCATTCCGTTTAGACGCATCTTTTGCATCTTTTCGATTGTGGCATTGGTATTCATATTTAATTCTTATTTAAAGGATTACTATTTATTTAAGCATAATATTTCGAACCTCGGATATTGTCGTGGGAGATGGTTACTTTGGATAATAAATCCGGCTCTTCGAGTTGTTTGTCGAGTCCTTTTTCCAATATGTTTTTGATTGGATTATAACCAACTGCTTCATAAAGCAAAGCTCTCTTACAGGCGTTATTTAGACGTTCTTTACTTGTTTTGGATGCCAGATTCAATACCCCTACGCAACTTTTGTAGTTTTGCTCTGGGTATTGTTTTTGCTCCAATATTTTTTCGATACATTCCTTTACCGATGTGCCAATTTTAGCCGCCCAACTTATAAAATATTCTGGGTTCCAGTTATTATTATAGGTGTGAGTAACGGGCATATGCTCTTTTATGGTAAGGTATGCATACGCCTTTTGGCTGCGAGGGTGCAAGGCGATACGACTTTGATTGTGATAGATTTCTACCACGTTTTGGGTAAGTATCATCTTTACTTTTTTGCCAATATAGGCGTGTGGCACGCTATAATAGTTCTTATCGGTAGCATAAAAGACGTGGCAGTTTTTCTGTACTGTTACCGTTTTGTACTCTCTGAGTTCGTAATGCTGTGTTGGCAAAGGTTTTAAAGCCTCTTTTTCAATTCCCTGGAACAAATCTACCCGACTGTGATTTTTCTTCTGAAAAGGCACTTTGTTATAGTTTTCTAAAAGCAGTTTGATGGCAATATTGAGTTCGTTGATACTGTAAAACTCAGTGTTGCGCAAGGCAGCATAGATACGGGTATAGGCTATGTTTACTGCTCCTTCGACCAATGATTTGTCTTTGGGCTTTAAAGGACGAGTAGGCATTATTGAGGTGTCATAATGCGAAGCAAAACCTGCAAACTGCTCGTTTATAAAAGGTTCGTACCGACTTGACTTTGTTACTGCCGACTTGAGGTTGTCTGGGATGATACAGGCTGGAACGCCTCCAAAGTAGTGGAGTGCATTTTGTATGCTGTTTAAAAAATCTGGGATTCGTTGCGTGAAAGAGGCTTCTATGTAAGTATATTGGCTTGCTCCTAGTGTGGCTACAAATACTTCTACGGGTTTTATTTCGCCAGTCTTTCTATCGATTATGTGCAGTTTCTTTCCCGCATAATCAACAAATAGCTTTTCGCCCGCTTTATGATTCGTAGGCACATAGCCCTCGGATTTCTTGTTCCACTGACTGTAATGCTCGCAAAACCTACTATACATCACACCTTCTGGATGCTTTTCTTTATACTCTTTCCACAAGATGTGTCGAGTAACGCCCACACGTTTTAATTCCTTCTCTACATAAGGAAAAAAAGCGTGCAAATCAGCGTGAGTAGGCTCTCTATTGATCGAGCCAATCGTGTTAGGAACTTCAAAAAGTTCAAATAAATCTTCCGCAGAGAGTTTTAAAAGTTCCTTGGTTTGTATGCCAGAAACCTCAATAACACTAAGGTATTTTAAAATGGTTGTCCTGGATTTACCAAGACTTTGGGCTATTTTACTGTTGGAAAACCCCTTTTGCTTCATTCTGATGATTTCTCGTATCATAACTGATCCTATTGTTTTATTGGCCATAATATGTGATTTACATTACATATTACGACTAAAAATCATCATCAAAAAACTGTTCACTTTGAACCGGAATCACCTGTACAGTTTGTCCCGGAATCACCTGTACAGTTTGCCCCGGAATCACCTGTACAGTTTAAACCGGAATTAGGTGTTCAGTTTGCCCCGGAATATCCAATTAAACGGATTTCAATTTGCATTTTGCAATCTTAAAGATATTTGCATAAGGATAAATACGTTTTCTCTCAATTAGTATCCTTTCTGGATAGAAATAAGTTTAATTATATCGTTCGCAAGTTCAATGGAGACAAATACGTGAAACATTTCACTTGTTGGAACCGACTGCTTGCTCTGATGTTCGGGCAACTGTCAAATCGTGAAAGTCTAAGAGATTTGTCGCACTTGATGCTCATCATTCCAAATCTTATCATTTAGGTATGGGCAAGAATATTTCAAAATTATCACTCGCCAGAGCCAATCAAGACAGAAACTATCACATCTTTGAAGAGTATGCATACTCTCTAGTAAATGAAGCTAGGCGGAAACGAGCTTCAGACATTTTCAAACTCGAAGGTAATGTATATGCTTTTGATTCAACTACGATTGACTTGTGCCTTTCGGTATTCTGGTGGGCTAAGTTTCGTAAGAAAAAAGGAGGAATCAAAGTGCATACATTATATGATGTGGAGACACAGATACCAGCATTTTTTCATATCACTGAAGCTTCTGTTCACGACTCTACCGTAATGAAAGAAATCCCTTATGAATCAGGCTCATATTACATATTTGACCGTGCGTATAATCACTTCAAGATGTTGTATAAGATTCATCAAATAGGAGCTTTCTTCGTTCTAAGAGCAAAGAAGAACCTTCAAGGCAAGATAATCAAATGGAAACGAAGATTACCCAAGAACGTACTTTCAGATGTAACAGCTGAACTGACAGGATTTTATCCTAAGCAATACTATCCAGAACGTCTTAGATTGATTAGATATTGGGATGAAGAACAAAAGCGCGAGCTTGTGTTCTTAACCAATGCAATGCACATCTCTGCACTTCAAGTTGCTGAACTTTACAAGAACCGCTGGCAAGTTGAACTTTTCTTCAAGTGGCTGAAGCAACATCTAAAAATCAAGAAATTTTGGGGAACTACTGAAAATGCTGTTCGGATTCAAATCTACGCTGCCATGTGCACTTACTGCTTGGTGGCAATTGTCCAAAAAGACATGCAACTTGACAGGAGCACATATGAGGTTTTGCAAATACTGAGTATATCTTTAACAGATAAAGCCCCTCTTCGAGACCTATTTGATAGAAATAAATTTCAAAATGAAAAAGAACGTTTTAAGCTTAATGAGCCAAATTTATTCAATTTTGAATAACGTCTCCATTTTAATGGGACACTAGTGCACTCCAATATTTTATAAACTTTTTTTACTTGTTTTAACTATTGAGGTCCTATTTGAACTAGGGAATAACGTTTATCTCAATTTCAGTCAAATCTTTGTCAAGTACTTCAATCGAACCTTGATAAGAAATAGGTATGTTTGCTACAGTATCAACTATTGAGATAAAATAATTTCGAGCAGGGATTTTGGTTAGCATATAAAAACCTTGCGGATTGGATGATCCACTAAATGTACTAACTTCACAATTTGCAGTATTCGCAAGTGTTTGACTTTCGAACAGACAAACATTTACGTCAGGCACGCCTGCTCCTTGAGAATCCACACATTTAATTCTGAAGCCGTTAAATTTTGATTTGTCTGGTTTAATTGCCATTAGAATGAGTTCTCTATTGCTCGATTTAATCTCTGGACTTGTCCCTGTAAATGGCAAACCATCAATTGTATCTTTGACAAAAACTTCATAAGCAACATCCATTTCCAATAATGAAAATTTCACATATCCATCTTGATCTGTTTTTGCACTATACTGATATTTTTCTTCTCCCTTTTTTCTTAAAAATACCATTTTATTAATGTAATCTTTTGAGGGTGAAGATAAATCAAAAGGGTTTTCAACTGTTACATGCAATTTCACTTCATCTTCGTTGTATTTTACTTTTGTGCAGGAATAAGCAAATAAAACCAATATTGAAATTGCGGATATTTTATATAGTTTTTTCATTAGAATAAGAATTTAATAGCTTTAACAAATACGGATGCATCAATGCCTGTTCCAATTGAAAGCGCAGGTCGATAAAAATAGGATGTTTCAGTCACTGAGCCGTTCTCTAACTTGTAACGATTGTCTCTCATAAGTTGCAAATTGACATTAAGATCTATACCCGGATACAAATCAAAACCAGCTCCAAAAAATAAATTAGTTAATGGCTTAGGCATGCTTACCGCTGCATTAAAATGAATTCGGTGCTTTGTCATTTGAAAAAATTTGTTTTCCCTTATTTCTCCTCCCCATGGATATATTTTCACCCCCGTCACAAATTGTAAAGGGTTTGAAGTCAGCTTCGGTTCAAGTGGGGTTGCATCAACTGAAATATCTAATGTTTGAACATTTGTTAAAGAATAATTCAATCCTCCATATACTTGTACATATCTGTAATTGTATTTTTTATAGGCATTCTTAAACGTAAAGCTTTCTTCTTTCTCAGTGCGCGTTTTGTATTTGTTGAATTCGTAAGAAATTGCTGCTGGTAACTTAATGCTTTCACTTTTTGGTTGCATTTCCAAGGTTGACAAACAAGTGTTTTTTTCTGGAGTTTCGAGTCGTTTAATTTT
>JBEAVK010000375.1:0-3751 GCA_041160955.1 Bacteroidota bacterium | reverse complement strand
CATTACCTTTGCCCCATGCACACAACCCATCCACCCAGCCTGCGCGACTGGCTTATCATGTTCGGACTGGCCTTTGTATGGGGTTTTTCCTTTTTGTTTATCAAGCGTTCAGTCGCTATTTTTACACCTATTCAGGTTTTGTCCTGGCGTATGACCATGGCGACATTGGCTTATTTGCCGTTTGCTATTGCGTATTGGTCCAAAATTCAGTGGAAATCGTGGCCTTATTACGCGGTAGTGGCTTTAAGCGGGTCTGCTATTCCCAATTTGATGTACGCTTTTGCTCAAAAACATGTGAGTAGTAGTTTGGCAGGTGTACTCAATTCGCTCACGCCGTTGTTTACGCTGATTTTGGGTGCGCTGTTTTTTCAAATGAAGGTAACCAAATACAAGGCATTGGGTATCCTTTTGGGTTTTGCAGGAGCGTCCGTTTTGATCATTTTTAATGCTAAAAACGCGGTATCGGGTCATTTGGGTTTTGCTTTGGTGTGTGCATTAGCTACTCTTTTTTATGCCCTCAATTCCAATATTGTGGGGAGCAAATTACGAGAGCACCATCCTGCAGCCATTGCTTCGGCTTCTTTTATGCTTATGGGATTACCATTTGTAGGCTTGCTGGTAGGATCGGGTGGTATTGAAGCGGCTATGACGCACCCCGACGGCTGGAAAGGAGTGGGTTATTTAGCGTTTTTGGGTGCGATAGGTACGGCTTTAGCCTCTATTATTTATTTTGATTTATTACAGCGCACGAGTACTCTGTTTGCTACATCAGTCACGTTTTTATTACCCGTAATGTCTATTATTATTGGCACTTTGGATGGTGAAACGATTGGTTTTTCTGATATTTTAGGTACAGGAATCATTTTAGGTGGTTTATATTTGGCGCGGAAATAACATTTAGCACATGGAAAAAAAAGAATTTGGCCTGGTTGGCCTTGGAGTTATGGGCAAAAGCCTCAGCCGTAACCTTGCTGGCAAAGGCTATAAGTTGGCCTTATTCAATCGGCACATAACGGGTAAAGAAGAAGATGTAGCCATTCAATTTGTATCTGCTTTTCCAGAGTTAGAGCAATCACAGGGTTTTGATGATTTAAAGGCATTTGTACAAAGCCTCGACCGTCCGCGTAAAATTTTCCTAATGGTGAATGCGGGCGCAGCCACCGATGCTGTGATCGAAGATTTGATACCATTATTGGATCAGGGCGATATTATCATGGATGGTGGAAATTCGTTTTACAAAGATACCCAACGCCGGATGGAGCGTTTGGCGGAATTGGGGCTGCATTTCCTCGGTTGCGGTGTTTCCGGTGGTGAAAAAGGTGCTTTGGAGGGGCCTTCCATTATGCCCGGCGGAGCGCAAGCCGCTTACGGAATGGTGCAGCCTTATTTGGAAAGTATTGCTGCAAAGGACAATAATGCGCAGCCATGTTGTACCTATATCGGCAATGGCGGTGCGGGGCATTTTGTAAAAATGGTGCATAATGGCATCGAATACGCCGAAATGCAACTCATAGCCGAGGTGTATTTTATCCTAAGGCAAGGCATGGGCTACTCCCCTGATGCTATTGCGGCTATTTTTGAGCAATGGCTAAAAACCGATGCTGCGAGTTATTTACTCGAAATTACGGTGGACATTCTTCGGGTACGCGAGGGTACGGGCTGGCTGCTTGATGAGGTACTCGATGCGGCTTCCAATAAAGGAACGGGCGGCTGGGCTACAGCAGCAGCAGCAGAATTGGGTGTACCCGCAACGATGATTAGTGAGGCACTTTTTGCGCGGTATTTGTCGGCTTTTGTGAAAGAAAGGAGTACTGCTGCTCAAGGTTTTGTCAACGCACACACCACTTTTACCCAAGATACAGACCACCTCCGCGACGCTTACCAACTGGCCCGCATCATCAATCACCACCAAGGCATTCACCTTATAGACGCGGCGTCCACTACTTATCATTGGGGGCTTAATTTGCCCGAATTAGCACGTGTTTGGACCAATGGTTGCATCATTCGGTCGGTACTTATGGAGCAATTGATAGCGGCTTTAAAAGATACCAATCGCTTGCTTTTGTACCCGAATCTGGGACAAAAAGCACAAAATTTCAAACAAAATCTCTCTGAAACAGTCATAAATGCTTTGACCGCAGGGCTGGAAATACCTTGTCTTTCGGTAGCACTCAATTTTTTGAATGGCTACACCAATATCCATTCACCGATGAATATAATTCAAGCGCAGCGCGATTATTTTGGGGCGCATACCTATATGAGGAGGGATTCGGGAAGTACCGAAACTGGCGGGTTTATTTCACCAAAGTAACATCGCCAGTTTCCGTAAATCGCACACCACTATACGTCTCTAATTCGGCCCACCACCCATATACGTCCACAGGTGCGTCGCGGTCGCGGGTGCGGCCATCCCAACCCATATTGTAAGCAGAACCAGCATCATTGGGTATGTTTTCTGCCTTAAAAACGACCTCTCCCCAGCGGTTAAAAACCACCAATTGCCGAATAAGCGTTACCCCTCGGTCAGCGGAGACAAAAAAGCGGTTGTTGGGTTCGTCATTGTTTGGGTCAAACACATTGGCTCCATAAACACGTCGTTTTCGGTCTATTTGTATAGTCACTTCATCGCGACTGATACAGCCAAAAGTATCTGTATAAACAACACTATATTGCAAGGGTTGCGTCAGCCTAGTTGTACTAAAACTTAGGCATTCAGGATCTGTACAAGGCGGTAATGGACTCCATTCTACGCGTTCGGGGCCATAGCGTGCAATCAATTGTATAGCAAGTGAATCCCCTTCTACAACTGCGGTATCAGGTCCTAAATAGACCCATTGCTCCCTAAAAAACAGGCTAATATACACTAAGGAGTCGCAACCATTAAAGGCAGCATTGTCCAATATTTCTAAACCACTCCGGTTATCGAAATCATAACGAGTGCCATTTATCGTCACCGATTCGCCAGAGCAAAGGGTATCAATGAGGTTGGAAAAAGGCTGGCTGGTAAAACTCAGTTTGATAAAGACAATACTATCACAACCATTGGCTGCCGCATTTTCAAATATTTCCTTTCCTTCTGCAAATCCGTTATGATATACTTTGTTGTTGATCCTAATACTGTCCCCTTCGCAAATAGTTACATTATAATTATACTCAACGGGTAGGTTAAAAGTCAATTGGACTTTAAAGATACTGTCCATTCCATTGGCTGCGCCACCAGGGATTATTTCTATCCCGCTTGTTTGGAATGGTCCATACACGTGGTTATTGATAATGACAATCTGGTTAGCGCAATATGTTTGGGCGTAAATAGCAGTATCGCCTGCTGGTGACATAGCAGCCACCGAACAGGCGATAATACAAGATAGAAAAATGGTTAATAACGATCTCATTTTTTAATATTCAGTAATGCCTCAATAGCATCTAAGCGGGTGCGAAGGTACGCATTTTCTGTTTTTAACTGGTCAATTTGTACTTGTTGCTCCTGAATTGCTTTTACGGCAATAACACCTAGACCGGTATAGTTGACCATCAATGTACCGCCTTCGCCATTTTTACGAACTGGACTTGTGGCCACTAATTCAGGGAACAAAGTTTGCACATCCTGGGCAATAAGCCCTAAAGAAAGTGGCGCTGTATCTGTTTCTTGGTTAAAACGGTATTTAACGGGCTGTAATTGGTTCAATTTAGCCAACACCGAAGGTACATTGCTGATATTTTTCTTTAATCGACGATCAGAAGAAGAATAATT
>JBEAVK010000317.1:0-3525 GCA_041160955.1 Bacteroidota bacterium | reverse complement strand
TTAATGGCTTTTTCCCATTCTTGTCCGGGGGCAATTTCCCCGTCGTACCAAACTTGGATTTCCCCTTTGCGCTCCAGCGGGGCAAGGGATTTCTTGAATTCTACGATAGAAGTATTGTCTTCGCGGGCGTAGATGACAAAGAATTTCGTGGGCAAGTCTGGTTGGAGCATTTCGATAATATTAATGTTTAGGCAAAGGTAAACATATTCAATAAACCGAGTATTTTCTTTTTGAAAAGGTGTTTAAATTCCCTGTATAAACAATCACCCAATCAATTATCGCGTCTTTCTAAAGTAGTTTTTACTGGTGGATTTTTATAAACGGACAACATTTTCTTATAAACAAAAAATATAATTATGAATGATAGTAATAAAGAGGCCACAAACCCTATTTTTTCATATAACTTGATAAAAAAGTAAAGAAAAATATTTACTTTATAACCTCCCCCTTTCATCTCCACATAGACAATATACGCTAAAATTATTAAGGGGGAAATCATACCGAATAAATACGGAATAGAGGCTTTTATAGGCGAAATCGTTATATCTGATCTATTAAAAAACCACTGTTTTTCAACATACTTGACAAATGTTTCGAGATCTTCCCGATTTTGGAATTCGATTATCTTCGGCATTCCTAATGAAAACCTCTTTGTATAACGCACTGCGATTTTGGTTTCGCCTTGCTCCAATACAAATTTTAGTACCTCTTTGGGTTCTACAGAGCCAAATACAGTCAATCGTCCATTTTTTTTATGCACCTCCCAAAAAGATGAAACATCCGGTACTCGCTTGCTTAATAGATACACCTTGTCGGCACTCAACAACATCGACCTCAAACCTTCGGCTTTAATCGGGATTAATTGTTCATCAAATTTTCCCATGTCATTTTTTTGAATTTTATGCAATTGTCTTAATCCCCACAAAGGTAGAAAACAAATAAAGATAATTTACAACAAAAAAACCGCTGTCACAAACAAAAAAAACCGCCACTCCAAGGGAGCAGCGGCCTAGATCATCGGTTCAATATAAAAGGCTTAGCCTCGAATTATTTTACAACCCCGAACATTCATTTCGGGGCGGTATAATGTCTAACACATGCTTATGATTTCACAATCTCAGCATCTGCTGTTGTGTCCGTTTTGGAGCCAAGGTAATTAGGCAAATCCATACCAGCCATATTCATCAAATCGTTCAATGGCGGAACAGATTTGTAGAGACCGGAGATAAAATTGGAAGTAGAACTACCATTTTCACCGCCATTTCCACCTTCCCAAACAGTCACTTTATCAATTTTAATCCCTTTGATGGCATCCACTTGTGTACGCATCAATTCAGGTAATTGATCGGCGATCAAGAGCAATACAGCATCGCGGGTATTACCACCTGCCGAGGCCACAATTTTTTGGAAACCTTCTGCTTGTTTGCTCAATATTTCGAGCATACCACGTGCTTCTGCTTCTTGTTTCATAAAGATCGCATCGGCTTCACCACGTGCAATACGGCGGGTTTGTTCGGCTTGTGCTTCGGCGTTGATTTCGGTTTTTTGCTTTTCGATCTGAGCGATAATAATCTCATTCGCTTCACGGGTTGCTTTTTCGCGGGAAGCACGAGCCAATTCGGCTAATTCTTCGGCGCGGTACGACAATTCCAATGCTTTTGCATTTTGTACTTTTTCGGCAGTGGTAGCCACCCTCAACGATTCGGCTTCGGCCTCGCGGCGTTCGGCTTCGGAGCGCGCAATTTGGATACGAGATTGGTTCTCACCTTCTACCGCACGAGCGTTGTTTTCAGCAATCCTGATACGTCTAATTTGTTCAGCATCCGCTTCGGATGAGGCTGCGAGTGCTTCTGCATTGGCCAATTTTGCCCGTTGCATCTGCTGCGCCTCTGCTTCACCGATCATGGCTAATGCTTGTGTTTCAGATACTTTAATACGCATTTCGCGTTGAGCGTCCACCTCACCAATAGAACCATCGCGGATTTTTTGAGCCACCGAAATACGTGCATCGTTGATGGCTTTTGCAGCCGCTTCCTTACCCAAAGCCTGAATATAACCAGACTCATCGTGGATATCGGTTACGTTGACGTTGATCAGGCGCAAACCAATTTTTTTCAATTCCGTCTCCACATGGTGTGAAACATTGGTGTAGAATTTGTCGCGATCGGTATTAATTTCCTCAATATCCATTGTAGCGATCACCAAACGCATTTGACCTACAATAATATCGTGTGCAATCGTACGGATAGCCGTAATATCCAGCCCCAACAATCGCTCAGCGGCATTGGTCATAATACTTGGCTCGGTAGAAATACCCACCGTAAAACGCGAAGGCACATCCACACGAATATTTTGCTTGCTCAAGGCATTACGGAGGTCCACATCAATAGAAATAGGCACCAATTCGAGAAAAGCAAAATCCTGAATAATTGGCCATATAAAGGCAGCACCACCGTGGATACATCGGGCCGATTCCCCAGCCCCAGTTTTACCATAAATAACCAAAATTTTGTCAGAAGGACATCGCTTATAACGCGAAACAAGCATACTGGCCGATATCATCAAAAATACCAGCAATGAAATAAGAATAAATACGAACGAAGTCATAAATTTAATGAAATTTGAAATGAAATTATTTGAATTAATTGGTTTAAAAAAAACGAAAGCCCCACAAAGCCCCAAAGGGGCGACACATCCAGCCCAGGGCAACGCCCTGCAAATATGAATCATGGATTATGGATCATGGATCATGGATTATGGATCATGGATTATGAATCATGGATTATGAATCATGGATTATGGATCATGAATCATGGATCATGGATCGTGGATCATTCCACAGCCCGAACAACAAGCCAATTATGCGCCGCATCAAAATCCACCACCACCACCGATGCCCGAGTATTTATCATGTTACCAGAAGAGACCGCCTCCAACTCCCGAAGTGCGCCCTGCAGTTCAATGGTGATTTTGCCCACACCCTGCCCCGCCTCCGGAATCGGAATATACACCTGTCCGATCAGTCCAATCGTATGTTGCAAGTCCATAGTCCCAGAAGATTGCCACCTTAACATCCAACGGAGCATCCGCCAAACGAGCCAAGCGGCCATCCATCCAACGGCTATACCGATTAAAGTAGATAAAAGCGTACCCAGCCCAGCCCTTACAGCAGCCAGTGCAGTCCATCCCAAAAACATACTAAAGGCCAAGAAGCCTCGAATACTAAGAATCGGCAATAAAGAATCAGCTACAAAATCGTCGGGTAATTCGGCATGATCGTGGCCGACAAAGAAAGAAAGCAATAAGTAAAGTACAAATAAAAAATTGGAAATCAATCCAATAGCACTAAATATTTGTTCTGGGTAACTTAGTTGTTGCCATGTGTCAATAAGTGGTATCATTCGTTGTTCTTTTGTTGGTGCAACATTCGGGGAGAAGATTATCCGCTGGTTGCCCTGCTCGACACTCCAAGAGAAAAGGTCGGCAGAAAGATGTTTTTTTACGATAAGAGCAATTTTTAAAACG
>JBEAVK010000299.1:0-2917 GCA_041160955.1 Bacteroidota bacterium | reverse complement strand
GTATTCGTTTTTGCTCGATTCAATAGCAGTAATCCAATATCCAAACGATGGTGTTTAGAAATAGTAATTGGTGAATTTACGCGCATATTAATCGTTTGATTATCAATGTTTTCTCCTCTGGAATTGAAATAGTTGATATCAAAACCCAATGACCATTTTTTAGGGACTACTTCGCGCTGTACACCACCGCCCAGGCCATAGCGATGGACGAGGACTTGGCTAAGTTCATTTTGGTTGTAATTGACGCGCCCGCTTATTTTCCAGGTATCTTCTTTGGTGGAGAAAACGTAGTTCAGCGCGCTGTTGAGCATCTTCGAGGCGGCACTGATATCTACTTCTTGTACATCATCGGTGACATCATCCATAGAAATATTGGCGTTGATGACGTGTCGGTTTTTGTTGGTAGTTACCTTGGTGTATCCGCCATTAAGTGCTGCTTGGCGGGTGACGATAACGGCATTGAGGCTATCTTGGTTGAGGTTGAGGACATAATCAATTTTAGAAGTATAATTGGAGTAATTAAAACCAAAAGTGAATGCTTTTACAAGATAATTGATGTCAAATGAGCCAATGGTTCGGGTAAACTGGGTTGCTTTACTGCCGCGCAGGTTGTTGCGTTGAATACCTGCACTACCATTGATCCGCACCTTGTTTTTGAATAATCCAAAACCCGCATTACCTGTCAGGTTATCAAGGTCGTCATTAAAAAAGTAGGCACCGAGCGAGCGGTAATCTGGCTCTATCCTGCGGTAATTAGCACCCAGCGAGAACGCACTTATTTGATATTGTATGCTGGTATTGAGCGCATACCGATAAGTGGTGGAGGTGCGTTTTTGCATGAGAAAAGAAGGGTGTACTAGGCTTTTCTCGGTCAAACTGGGGTCTTGGGCATTTTTGGAAAAAGCACTGGATGCCAATTCCATACTTAATTTTATTTTTTTGAAGAGCATGGTTTGGCCATTGAGCGCCGTCACCATATTTTCCGCTTGAAATATTTTTACGCTATCCAAATTGGTTGGAATAGTTTTCCCGGGAGCGTCTTTTGCTTTAAAAACGATCAGATCCAAGAAATGATTGGTATTGCCATAACCCACCTTCATGCCCCATCCGGTTCGGTCAAAGATCAGTAAGTTGGGTTGTAATAGGGAGAGGTCTTGTGGTTCGGTACGTGCCATGCGGCCATAAAAACCTGCTAGCCGAATTTTGCCCGGATTGAGTTCCACACCTGCCCCGAGGAAGGTATGATTGGCCACGGTAAGTGGTGAAAAGTTCATATTTCGATGCCCGAAATGGAGTTTTATCCATTTGTAATACGGACTAGCCCCAATACGGGTAAATCGATTTTCATACGCTTGGCGGTGAAATGGGTGTGCATAAGTAAGGCTTTGAGCCGTGGCGAGGGCTGAGATAGGGATATTAAGTTTGTAAATTTTTACATTGGCTTGTCCGCTCAAAAACCAAATAAATGGTGCTTGGCGGTTTTCGATCCCGTTAGCATTGTAGGAGCGGAGATTTAGCCCAAAATTACCCGATACTTTGAAGGGATCGGCTTTGGTGAAATCTTCAAAAAATCCTTTTCGACGGTCTTTATTGAGGATATTTTCAATATCCTGTGCTTGTATTACTGTTCCAAAACTGTACAGCAGACAAAAGAGAAAAACGGGTATAGGTTTAGCCATAGTAACAATAATTGTACAAATGATCAGATCATGCGAATAATGGGTTAGGATTCCTAAGTGGGTGATTTTCAATGCTTAGTCATACGGTGGCTCCGAGCCATCTTATGACTAAGTATTGAAAATCAAGTGAGTGCGTGAATCCATTATTCGCATATATCATTAAGCGGTGTGCGCCGTGATTAGGTTTTTCAGAATGAGGCGCGCCCTTTTTTCAGGTGCGTGCCCTCCCCATTCGGTATAAACTAAATAGTAGCTTTCGCAGTCTGTTTTTTGGAAGACTTGACAACCATTATAGGGATAATATGCCAATGCGATGGGATCCTCTGGCGACCAATAACTGGAGCCTTCGTAGGTTTCCATTGTAGTGGCTGGCTCGAGGGAATCGGGTAATAATCGCCCCAAAGGCTGCAATAATGCCTCATCGGCGGCTGTTAATTGCGCCCATGAGCGGTACTTTTCATAGATGCCATCGCAATGCTGAATGGCACCAATGCTGTCTGGAGCAATGTCCAGCAGGGTACTCCAAGTGATGTGTTGCTCTTCCATGTTTATTGTTTTACTTTGATATTGGTGAATTGAGATTGGAGAAATGATAATTTTTTATCGTGGGTAATTGGCTTAGTGGGATCGGTTTTGTCGGTAACCACGCATTCCAAAAAGCCGCCAGAAGTACGTGCTTCGGGTTCCCAAAGGCTATTCGCCCCTATTTCATTACCTGTCGGTAGTTCAAATATGTACTTGGATTTGTCCAAATAAAAGACATATAAATCGTCTTCTTTCCCCGCCAAACTACCTGGGGTATAACCGAGGGCATCCTCAATGTCTTTTACATTTTTGGAAAGTCGGTATTTTGCGACTACTGCGTCCATATCGGATTTGAGCATCACAAATTTTTTCAGCGGGAAACTTGTGTAACTTATATTAGGGTTTTCAATATCACTTTTGACCACCATAAAGGCACCACCTTCGGTATTAAATTTTTGGAGGTGGTTTTGGACATAACTTTCAACTAAGTAATCCGCAGGATTGGGGCGGGTTGATTTGGGTATATCTCTTACCTTTTTGTTATACCAGCCCTGTTTATAAATGAGTTCTTTAAAATCAAAGGTGTGAAACGCCTCTGGATCTTTATTGTGGACGATGGTTTTGGTTGGGTCGGTTTTGTCAATAATAACGGCTTCGCGGTAGCCGCCGGAGGTTTTTGCACCGGGCTCCCAAAGTTCGTTAGCACCTGCTTC
>JBEAVK010000293.1:0-16660 GCA_041160955.1 Bacteroidota bacterium | reverse complement strand
GGTAATCTTTCTAACCCCGATTCTGATGTCACCACCGATAGCGGCGACCAATGCTATGTAACCGGTAATGGCGGTGGCCAAGCAGGTTCCGATGACGTGGACAATGGATATGCTAGGTTGATTAGTCCAGCAATGGATCTTTCGGGTGCGCAAGATGCTATTTTGAAATTTGATTACTGGTTCTTTAATGGTGGCGGAAACGGTGGTACACCAAACGACCGCTTCGAGGTAACTGTAACAAATGGCAGCCAAACCGCTACTGTTTTAACTCAAAACACACCTGCTTCGCAATGGAGGAACTCGGGCAACATAAGCCTAAAGGACTTTATCACACTAACTGATGAAGTACGCGTATCCTTTACGGCGTACGATGATGACCCAGGGCATTTGGTAGAAGGCGGTTTGGATCAATTCTCCGTTGTTCTAGCACCAGTTGGAACGCTTGAATTGGACAATAACGCCCTAATAACGGCTGCTCCAAATCCATCCAAAGCAGGTTTTGTGCTACAATACAACTGGCCAAACCAAACGACTACAATGCTCGAAGTACGTAATATTTTAGGCCAAGTAGTGGATACACGCAATATTGTAGGTGAAAATGGTACGATTAATTTGGGGCAGAACTGGACAGCGGGTGTTTACACCGCTACCCTACTCAATGGTACACAGCAAAGTAAAGTATTGCGTTTGGTAAAGCAATAAATAAGAATGATGCTTAATAAATAACTAGATTTGTCGCTGCTGGATTACATTATTAATGTGTAATCCAGCGCGATAAATGAACTAAAAAACGTGTTTTAATCCTATTTACGGGTCATTTTTCATGTATTTGCCTGTTAAGGTCAGTTGACTTCCTTTCTTTCTTTGGGCTTCCGGTGTAATAAAGATTGGATTCGTTTGCTACGGATGCAACTAGTTTATTTTCAACTTTAAGGGAACATTCCGAAGCACCAAATACCCCTATTGACGTTTCTTTAACGCTCACACACACAACTGACGGGTGATTAATTACGTTCTTTACGTCAAAATTGATACATACACAAATAAATACTATGCAGCAACTACTTTCATTTGTTTTTCTTTTGACTTTTGCGACCGCTTCACTTTCGGCTCAAAAAACAGCTACACCTTCTGCTCAAAAAACAGCTACACCAGAAAAATCTGACCCGCAGGCCAAAAAAGTCCTAGATAAAGTACGTAAAAAATACGAATCCTATAAAACAATCGACGCCGCTTTTAGCCTAAGCATCGAATTGCCCGGTCAACCCAAACAAACACAAAAAGGTACCATTAGCCAAGAAGGAGATAAATTTCGCTTAGAAATGGACGACCAAATTATCGCCAGCGACGGTAAGTCCACTTGGGTATATCTCAAAAAAAATAAAGAAATCCAGATCAGCAATACGGATCCTAAAGATATATCCGACAATGGATTTATGACACCTAAAGATTTGCTCAAACGCTACGAAAAAGGTGATTTCATCTATGCAATTACCGAAAAAATAACCGAAAACAAGGTAGTCCTCACTCAAATTGAGTTCAAACCCAAAGATAAAAAATCAGAATATTCCAAACTCCGCCTCAGTATCGACGAAAAAACAAATGCCATCAAAAGCATCAAAGCATTTGCAAAGGATAGTGGTCGTTATACTTTTAGCGTCACCTCTTTGAAAACCAACCAGCCCTTTGCAGCAGGACACTTTTCTTTAGATCCGAAGAAATATTCAGGCGTAAAAGTGGTTGATCTGCGGGAATAAGTTGATATTTGCGGCATGCGTACTTTTATACTATTCGCCATTGCTGCAATATTTTGCACGACCACTTTACAGGCACAATATGCCATAGGTCATCGTTCGTTTTCTTTTACAGATCCGGCACGTGCCAATCGTGTTGTAACAGGAGAGGCGTATTATCCAGCCACAATTGCGGGGGATAATACGCCTTTTGCTGTTGGAGAATTTCCCTTGCTCGTATTTGGCCATGGTTTTCTGATGCCTTGGTCGGAATACTCGGTTTGGTGGGAACATTTAGTTCCCGATGGTTATATTATGGTTTTCCCACGTACAGAGGGTGGCTTTTCGCCCAATCATGGCAATTTTGGCGGTGATTTGTCCTTTTTAGTCACCAAATTCAACCTCGAGGATAACAATCCAAGTTCACCTTATTACCAGCATTTGAGTGGTAAAAATGCTGTAATGGGACATTCTATGGGTGGTGGTTGTTCGTATTTGGCTGCCCCTCAAAATACTGCAATCCATACTTTATTGACCTTTGCAGCCGCCGAAACCAACCCATCGGCTATTGCAGCAGCGGCAAATAGCACAATTCCTACCTTGACCGTGGCTGGTTCAGCAGATTGTGTGGTTACTGCCAATGGCGGCCCTGATGATATTTATGCGGCTTTGCCGAATACACATTATAAAGCATTTATCAATATTACGGGTGCAAGTCATTGCAATTTTGGTATCAATACGCCTTTTGCGGCTTGTGATATTGGCGAAACGTGCAACAGTGGTATTCCAAAAGCAACGCAGCATACGCTCATGTTTCAGGCCACTGATCCTTGGTTGGCCTATTTTCTAAAAAACAATTGCCCATCGTGGAATACTTTTCAGACACACTTAACTACCTCTAATACACATACTTATTTGCAAGGTGGGCCTTTGCCACTTGCCACACCGGTCATTACCCAATCGGGGAATGTACTCACGGCCACCGGCACAGGGACATATACTTACAAATGGTACAGAGATAATATCCTTATCAACGGTGCAAACAGCATGACCTATACCATAACCCAAACTGGCACCTATAAAGTAGAAATCACCAATAATGTGCCTTGCACAGCCACTTCTGCTAATTTTGTTGTTAGTGTGTTGCCTTTGGAACTATTGGACTTTACCGTAATGGCCATAAACGACGCAGAAATAGCGTGGAATTGGACTACTGCACAAGAGAAAAACACAAGTCATTTTGATGTTCAAATTTCTAAAAATGGTATTGATTATCAAACACTTACTACTATTTTTGCAAAAAATGAACACCCTAAATGCGATTACCAATGGAGCAGCATAACGCAGATCAACGAACCGTTATTTTGCAGGTTAAAGATCAATGACCTCGACGGACAGTTCCAATATTCGCCGGTGCGCATCGTGCAGTTTGAACCAAAAGGTGTATTAGTAAAAATGCTCAATAACCCATCGAGCGATCACCTGAGGATATGGATAGATGCAGCAACCGAAGTAACCACCACTTTATACCTCTGGGATATAACAGGCAAGTTAATTATGAGCCGAGCGGTAGAGGTACAAAAAGGGGATCAAGTTATAGATTGGCCTAAAACAGAGGAGTTAGACCATGGCGTTTATTTTTTAAACATAAAAGAGGGTTCAATGATTAAATGGATCAAAATTTAGAACTCCGCCATTTTATCCCAATACATCTGAATTTCAATACGTTCTGCTTTTTTATCAAAACCAATAATCAGGTTTTCAAAATGATTTTCATTGGTTTTAAAAATACCTATAAAACGGTTGAACCAACGGATACGCCCCCGATCATGTAATTCTTGCATCGGTAATTCGAGGTATTTACGGTCGTTAAAAAAGAGATAAATGCCTTTTAATCGCCAAATAATATCAGCAACAATCCGGCGTTCTTCCAGGCGGTTTTCGTGGCGAAGTACCGAAATTTCGTTCTCGTAACGTTTCAATTGCTCGCTCCAACGCAAATCGGCGATACGTTTATTCGTATTGAACTTGGGATACCGAATGGGCATTACTTCGGTCAATTGCAGGATCAAACCCAAGGCATCAAATTCGGTGCTAAAGTTATACAGATTGCCATAACGATCGATTTCAATCCATTTAAACTTGGTTTCCTCCATGATTTCCTTGTACGCTGCATCCAAATACTCCGGCAAGGAATGACTTTTAAAGGCCATCATCATAGCACCCAAGGCGAATGCGGCCTTAGGGCGATCAGCTTCTACGCCTGAGCGAATAGCAGCGTAGGCAGGAAGGATTTGTTTATGGTATAAATGCTGAACGACAGCGGCGGTTACACGTTCTTCCGTCCATTTTTGACTCTGTGGGAGCAATTGGTGGAGTTCGGTACGTGCGTCAAATTGGAAAAAAGTAGCGTCAGGGTGGTTGTGCACACCCGTAGGCGTAAGGGTAAACCACAATAATAACCCGTCGCCCGATAGTTCCTTAATCATACGATCGGGAAACATCATATCATTGTCCGAAAAAGCACGGTGACATACCCAGCGACGGTGGTGGCACTCGATGAGCATTTTGCGCGCTTCCAAGTTATCTAATCGCCTAAAATCCGTAAATTGCAAGCCCGCAGTTACTTTTTCATAAATGGCTTCGGTGTGTTTAGCGTATTTTAACCAAACCACCTGATGCATATTTTCAGCAATAATTGGCCAATTTTGTGCGCCGGCATGATCGCTTATGATCTTTTTCAGCAATGGCAATGCCTCAAAATCACGATAAACATAGTCCGTTTCTGCGAGTTTCAATTGTCCATTAAAATCTAGCGTAAACCAATCTAAAAGTATATTTTCGGGCAAATCATATCGCCCGCCATCTTTGAACAAATCTGGAATCAATAATTCAATCGCCAAACGCAACAGCGATTTTTCGGCCTCTAACACATCCCCCGGGCGCGTCAACAGGTAATGACCCGCTACACATGCTTGCACAATTCGGATCACCGAGCGGCGTACATCAGTCTGTTCATTAAAAACACGGCGTTCTTCCCTCAATTGCTCCGACAAACGTTCGCATTGGTTGAGTAAAGTCCAAAACAGGTCTTCGCGAATCATTTCCCGTTGTTTGGCAGCCACCCTTTGCTGGTCGGCGGCCTCCAACATATTTAACAGTTCATCTGCTTTGCCTTTTAAGTCAAAACTACTATTGCAAATAAAAGAAATATCGCTCTCATTTGTAATGGCCATACGCTCTATCCAATTGAATTTGCCTCCACCCACCAGTTCCATCAGTAATGTATCAATAAAAATAGATGTAGGCGAAAGGGAATGGTAGATACGCACAAAACCTTCCAGACATTTCAAGATTATTTGCTTTTCCGTATCCTCCGCTCCTTTTACCGCCCCCGTATGGCATATTGCATTATGCTCAATAGAGGAATACAAATGGTGCAACGCCGAAGCCAGTTCTTCTACCCCAACGGCTTGGTTGTGTGCGCCAGTTTCGGACGGACATTGGGCTGGATGACTATTTTGGTATTGATTAAAGCGATCTGAGTATAGTTTTACATGATTGTACCCACTTGGAATACCATCCAGCAAACGGCGTACAATAGTAGATGGTTGTTCTTTTTTAATAAAAGACACCAACAAATATTCGTATAATTGAGCAGATTGAGGGTCAATGGAAGTCCGTACCTGCTCGCAATATTGGTGTGCTGCGCCATATTTTTCTACCAAAAGAGCATCTTGACAAAGCAAGAGTAACCGACGAAACTCTAGTTTTTGTTCATAAGAGAGGAATCCGGTATGCTCTTCAGTACCATTTGCAGCAGCGGGCAAATTGAGCGTTTCGGGTATTTTGATCTCGTCGTTAGGAAAGAAAAAAGCAGTAGTTTGGTGTGGCGTGCTTTTTTGATAAGTATTGAGAAAAATGGTGCGCCAATTGGGCTGAAGCAGCCGTTCTTCGTTCAACATCTCGATCAATTCCCTTATTTGAGCCTTAATTTGCCCTACGGATTGACGATAATCTTGAAGTTGTACTCCATATTTCAAATCGGCACCTAAAAAATCATCTTGTAATTGCCGTGCCTGTCGCGCTAGTTTTTCATCAAATACCAAGGCATGCAATAAGCCCAAAACATCCAGCAGGTTGTGCCGATGACTTAAATGAATCAATCTTTCCTGCAAGTCGGGCAAGGTGAGCGGAATTTGACGATCGGTGCTTTCCGCCGCTTTTTTTTGCCCGATACTCCGCAATATTTCTAACAATTGCCTGCTGCTGCGTACCAATTGTTTATCGGTCAATACGCCTTCAATGGCTTCGTCGATACCGGGTAAGATCACTAAACCACGCAGTTCGACAGGAATTACGGCGTGCCGGCCTTGCACTACGGCCAATAACAAACCACCTTTTCGTCGTTTATGCTCGGCTAATGCAAGTTCCAATTCAAAGCGCGTATCGGGTAAGGATTGATAATCGGCAGAGTGGACAATGACAAACAAATGTGCCGACTCTAAATACAGACGTACTGCCGCACGGTACTCCGTATCGAGGTACTTTTTTCCATCCCAATATTCGATACGCGTTGAAGGATCAATTGCGGCAAGTGCTTGTTGCAATTGAAGGGCGTTGGCCTTATCGGCTGGGTTACTGGAAACAAAAACTTTGTACATTTATGAAGACATTTTTGCTGCCGCTTTTTTTACAGCATAAAAAATGAGTAGGGAGAACAACACTAATCCAATGCCCAAATACCACCAATTGATAAGATTTTTGAAAACCGCTAAAAAAATAATCGCTACCATCAAAATAGTGGGTATTTCATTCATTGCACGGTAATGAACATGCGTAAAAGTAGAAGTTTCGTCCGCTAAAGAACGGATATGCGATTTACAATAATGGGTGTAAATAGTCAATAGCACCAAAAAAAATAATTTGGCGTGCATCCAGCCTTGGAAGAGCCATATTGTTTGGAGGCTAAGCATGGTACAACCAAACGACCACGTGATGATTACTGCTGGCATAATGATAATACGATACGCTTTCCACTCCATTTTACTGTACTGTCGCGCCAGAATTTCGCGTGCTTCTCCTTTCAACTGCAATGCCTCGGCGTGGTTGACCATAATTCTAACGAGGTAGAACACACCGGCCATCCAAGAGACCATTCCAATGAGGTGTAACGATTTTGAAACTTGATAAAGCATTTTTCCTGTTTTTAGGAAGGCGAGATAAACATATCTTGTTCCTAATGGCTGCGAAGGTAGTGAATATTATAAAACTTCTTTAGGAAACCAATATTTCTTCACAATGGTATTGTTTTCATAAAGTGTACGCCAAGACTCGGCACTGGACTCCAATTGTACGACGCCACAGGTTGGAATATTATCAAAATAATTTTCCGTAAAGCGGTTAGCCACTTCCGTGAACGTAGGATTATGCCCAAATATAAAAATAGTTGTTGCTTCATCGGGCAATTTACTAATGACCCGCATAATATCCATTGGAGTGGCTTCGTAAATGCTGGGTTCTGGCACAAAATGATCGTCCATAATACCATTTTGTAAACCAAAAAAACGTGCTGTATCAATAGCCCGCCTTGCAGGACTGGTCACAATCAGATCAGGTCGGATACCTTCCTTCCAAATCAATTCTGCCATTTTAGGTGCTGTTTCGAGCCCACGATCGTTCAAAAGGCGTTGAAAATCCCTAAGCATTGGATTATCCCAACTGGATTTTGCATGTCTGATTAAAAATAAATGCCGCAAAATAATTGTATTTATAAATTTGAGAATGGCAAAAATGAGACAATACTGCGATTAAAACAAAACATTTCGATGTAATTGTCTGTTTTTTTCCAAATTGCCTTAAATTTGTCTCTTTTTTCAAACTTGAAATGAACAAATACGCTTTATCGGATTTTGAATACCAAATCAGCAGTACCACGCGCACTGCTGCTCAGGAATTCGTTTCTTCCGGCAAAGTGCATAGCCTTCGAGAAGTAGAACGACATTTTTGGGTTTCAAAAGTGCGGGATGATGCGTATGAATTTGAAACGGAAGTCATCATAACACCCGGTAAAATAAAGGCTTATGCCTGTGAATGTTGGAGTGAACCACGCAAACTTATGTGTTCGCATATTGCTGCGTCCTTGTTGTTTTTAAGAAAATTCTTAAACCAAAGCGCCGAGGAAAAAGAAAGGAAATCTCGAGAAAAATCGGCCAACCAACCCGAAACAACTCGTTTTACAGTACATAAAATATTGCCAGAGGTGCCTGTTGAGGTGCTACAAGATTTTGTTCGTGACTACGCCCGCCGCGACCGTGATTTTGCATTGGCCTTCAAAACGCGTTTTGCGGATATGCTGGCAGGCAATGGCAATGCTTATAGCACATTATTGGAATCGGTATTGCCCAAGAATAAAGCGCAGATGAAAGAAGTTGATTTCAAGCGCATTAGAAAAGTGATGTACGATTTGGATGATCGGCTCGATACTGCACAAAATGAAGGTGACCATACCATTGCTTTTAAAATTACAGGTGCAATCGTTCAGATGCTTGCGCCTTTAGCCATTATTAATCCAGAGCCTGCCAAAAGTAGGTTATGCGATATTTGTCAAGAGTACAGTAGTCAATTAATGGAGGTGTATCAATCTGATGCAGTATCGCCCGAATTGAGGGATATGGTTTGGGATCTTTTTTTAAAAATGGTGGCTGATCAAAAATTTCCAGAAGCATTACACCGCGAGGTAAATGTATTTATGGCTGAATGTGCACAGAAGGATGCGTTGCGTTTTGACCAAATTGCGCAGGCTTATTTAACAAATGACCAACCAGAGACCATGCATTTGCTCTATTTGTATATCCTAACTTTGGCGCGTTTGGAGAAAACAGAAAATGTAGTCAGTGTTTTTAAAACAGTACTCACCCCAGCAGGAAAAAACCCAGAAGTAACACCCAATATGCGAAATGCACTACTGGAATTGTATTATTTCAAAACCTATTCAAGTGCCGCTGCGGTATTAGATTTCATCTTTGAGCATTGCCAACTCACCCCGTTACGCAAGTCAGAATTTGAAAAACTGCGCTTCCATATTGCTGAAATAACAGGCGATATTGGTGCGCAAATACAATATTTACAAGGTATTTTTGTTCATTTTGGACGCACAGAAACGATTGACCAGATCAAAAAGATCAATGGACAAAACTGGCCTAAAGGCTATCAAAATTTGCTTGCTTTTACTCAAAAAAATGGTACTCCTACAAGGATTGCTCAATTATTGGCTTATCAGGGGGAGCAAGAAGTACTTGCCCTTTGGCTGGAGCAACAAACAGATATTGACCTATGTATTGAATATGCCAGTTTTCTTTCAGATACCGATCTTGTACGCTTGATGATCGCCCCATTAGCAACGCATTTAACCGCACATTTTGGGCGTCCTGGCTCCGAATTTGTACGTGATCGGCTTGCTATTTTATTACGGCAAAAACGGCAAGTGGCCGTCAAACAAATCATTGCCGCATTATCCAAAGATTTTCACGAGCGCTCTGGTCTTGTAGAAACCATGAATGAGATTTATGAACGGCGGGTGCTTTAAGTACCTAGACACAATTAATCGCCATTTTGAACTTGGTCTTTTCCGCTTATACTGCTTCGACAGGCTCAGCATGAATTCGCCATTTTTTCGTTAGATAGTGCTGCTATCTGCCTCAAAAATGGCTCGTCTAACCGAAAAATACCTGCGTTCATTTCTACCGATTAATTATGTCTAGGTACTTAGGAATGAGACATTGAATTGATAACCAATACATTTGCACTTGAAAAAGTATTGGTTATCAATTCAAAAATCTATTAGCATATTTTAAAACCCAAATGTAAACGCCAGTCGGAACTGTATTGGTGTTTCATTGGTATTAATATCATTTGCAATTCGGAAATTATACATCAATGATATTTCTTGACCAGGGCCACCTTCTCCACGAGAATAATTATAACCTAAGCCTACATAAGGATTAATTGTGGGTGCTGAATCTTTGAAAATCTCACCATTTGAGCTCAGATAAAGTTCTTGATCCCAACCTCGTGAAAGTTCCCCTTGCAGGAAAAAGCCTCTAAAAGCATGGACACGCAAGAAAGCCCCAATTTCGGTGTCTAACAATTGAAATGCTTTGTATCCAAAAACCTTTTGAGAGGTATAAGATAGCGAAACACGAGGGCCAACCGAAATGCGTGGAATAATTTTGTAGCCCACCATTGGTGCTAGGCTTAATCCAAAAGCACGTTCTCCATTAAAAGCGCTGAAACCAAGCCCGACTCCTGCTCCATACCAGAGTTTATCCTTAAATTCAGTTTTTTCTTTTTTCTTTTTTTTCTTTTTTTTGTTATCCTCAAAATCGAGAAAAGTAGTGCTTTGGGCAAAATTAACAGTAGCAAATACAGCTATCAAAAGCCCGATCAATGCTGTACGAAAAGTGTATTTTGTCATTATTTATGCTATTTTTTAACAAATGAGTGAATATTAAACGTGCGCAAAGGTATAAATCAATTTAACAACTTGCAAAGATGACAAATTAATTACCTTAGCTGCTCAATTACTTGATGAATTATCAACTGTCCATAACTACTTATTTTATTTAGTTTAATCCCTATTTTTTTATACTTATTACTGCTTCAACTTAAATTAACATGTTTGTTTGTCGTTTCCGTATTAGCCAGTTGCTAAATGCTTTGGCGTTTTGTTTATGTAGCACCTCATTGTTTTCACAAAATTTTATTGGTACTTCGGTGGAAGTACAGCACCCAAAAATTAGTCAAAGATTCACAGAATGGGAAGTATTTCGCCTAGATGCCAGCGCGATCAGTACTTTTGCTCGAAATGAAGGTGAAGAAAATGAGGCATTATTTTTACACCTTGGACAGCATCATTTTGGTATTCAACTCCAATACAACGATATTTTATCTCCCAACTATCGGCTATCTTATCAAACCGAATCTGCCGAATACGATTTACCATTTACAGTTCGGCCTTATAGAGGGTACAACATTGCCAGCAATGAAAAGGTGCGGCTCACCTTGGATTCAGATTTAATTTATGGCTTTATCACTGAAAATGGAGAAAAAATAAACATACAACCGTTATGGTATATTGATCCATCTTTTGCAAAAGATCTTTATATCGTTTATCCAAGCGATGCTGTTATTACGGATGGACTCGACATGGGTTGCGGCACCGATCATAGCCATTTAGAAGAAGAAATAGATCAAAAAGTAAATGAAAAAATACAGGCAGATAATAGTGCTGCTTGCTACCAAGTAGATTTAGCTATCGCATCGGATGCATCTATGCTTAGCAAATATGGTAGCCCTGGTGCTGTCCAAGCCCACAACATAGCAGTACTCAATGATGTAGAAGGTGATTATACGGGTAATTTCAACCACGATATTCAGTTTAATGTTGTCATTCATATTGTTTCTGCTTCCAATCCATGGGGAGCATCCCCTGAGGCTGGTACTTATTTGAGTAACTTTAGAACCTGGGGTAATGGCGGAGGTTTTGGAGTGCCTTATGATTTGGCAGAACTGTGGACAAATATTGACTTAAATGGACCAACCATTGGTGTTGCATATCTGAGTGCTGTTTGTACAAGTAACAGATACCACGTTTTACAGGACTTTTCGAGCAATGCCGAGTTATTGCGTTGTTTGGTTTCACACGAGATTGGGCATAATTTTAGTGCCAACCACGATAACTGTCCTACTGGCGGCACTGTATTTATCATGTGTCCATTTGTATCAACGTCAACAACTTGGAGCGCTGCATCAACAAGCAGTATTAGTAGTTTTATCACTTCACGGATTAACAATGGCTGTATTTCGCCTTGTGGGGGCGGAGTAGCACCAATACCTGGATTCTCGTGGAATCCTGATCCGGCTTGTGTCAATCAAGCAATATCATTTACGGATGAATCTACCGGGACAATAAATACGCGCAGCTGGACTTTCCCCGGAGGCACACCTGCTACATCTACCTTGCCGAGTCCTACGGTAACTTGGAGTACTCCGGGTGTTAAAAATGTAACCCTTATTCTCAATAATGGAACAGGAGTACAGGCATCGCTATCGAAGCAAGTTACTATTTTGGGTGCGCCTACAGCGAGTTTCACCTCCTCCGTAAACGGTCTGACAGTTACTTTCAATACTACCGCAGCCAATGTAACATCTTTTGAGTGGGATTTTGGAGATGGTGGTACAAGTACCGACGAAGATCCGATTTATACTTATGCAGAAGGAGGGACTTATTTTGTTAAATTAACAGCTACAGGACCTTGTGGAACCGTTGTTAAAACTACTGTAATAAATACTGCACCAACTGCTGGGTTTACGCCTTCCGTTACTACAGGTTGTACCCCATTGGCAGTTTCCTTTACCAATAACTCCTCTTCGAATGCAACTTCTTTTGTTTGGCAGTTCCCCGGTGGAACGCCTACGGCATCTAACCAAGCGAATCCAATTGTAGTTTATCAGATACCGGGTGTCTATTCAGTCACCTTAACCGCTTTTAATTCAGTAGGATCAGCAGTTGCAACAAGCCAAAATTTAGTTACGGCTATATCAGCACCAATATCGAATTTCACTTTTACAATAAGTGGTAATACTGTTAATTTTACAGGCATTTCACCCAATGGAACGGGGTTCTTGTGGAATTTTGGCGATGGTGCAACAAGTACCTTACAAAACCCAACTCATACTTACGCCACAGGAGGGTCATACGCAGTAACATTTACAACAACCAATATTTGTGGCAGTACACCGAATACTAAAACAGTTGTACTTGCAACACCCCCAGTTGCTGCATTTACAGCGACACCCACTACTGGATGTGGCCCTCTCACAGTAGAGTTTAGTAATACCTCCTCCAATGCAACTGGCGTGCAATGGTCTTTCCCCGGCGGCAGTCCGGCTACTTCTACGGCCAATAATGTTACAGTAACGTACGATTCACCTGGAACATTTACTGCTTCATTGACAGCGAGTAATATAGCGGGTCCCAATACGGCAACGCAACAAATAACGGTTCTCACTGTGCCTAACAGCGGTTTTACCAATAGCATTAATGGCGCTACAGTTAGTTTTAACAATACAACCAGCAATGGTAATTCCTATTTTTGGAATTTTGGAGATGGTACAAATAGTACACTTAATAGCCCATCTCATACCTATCTCAATGATGGCACATACCAAGTCGTACTATCTTCATTAAATGGTTGTGGGACAAGCACTGCTATTCAAACCATCACTATCACAACTCCCCCAACCGCTAACTTCAATGCCACAGCCACCTCTGGCTGTACACCGCTAACAGTCCAATTCAATAATACCTCCTCTAGTAATGCTACTAATTTGAGTTGGCAATTCCCCGGAGGTAGCCCTAGTACGAGTACACTAGCCAACCCAATGGTTACCTATTCCACGGCGGGGCAGTACACCGTTATTCTAGTGGCAAGCAATAGTGCAGGATCTAGTACATCCACACAAACGAATCTAATAACAGCCAATACAATACCGATAACATCATTTACAAATACAACAAACGGTTATCAGGTGAATTTTACAAATACGTCAACAGGCGCAACTACTTATAATTGGGCATTTGGCAATGGATCTACTTCAATTTTAGAAAATCCAACCTTTATTTACCCAAGTGTAGGCACATATACAGTGACGCTTACTACGGGTAATGCATGTGGTAGTTCAACCTCGACACAAACGGTTAATATTGTAGAATCCCCGACGGCTGCATTCACAGCAACACCAACGGCTGGATGTAATAATTTGACCGTACAATTTAACAGTACATCGGCAGGAAATCCAGCAACATTGGTGTGGCAATTCCCTGGCGGCAACCCGGCTTCAAGTACAAATGCTAACCCATCTGTTACTTACAACAGCCCCGGAGCATACACCGTAATATTGACAGCAACCAATAGTGCGGGTAGTGGAAGTGTTACTCAAACGAATTATATCAATGTAGGCACTGCTCCTAACTCAGGATTTACAGCAGCCACAGCAGCGAATGTCTCTACGTTTAGTAATGCCTCTATTGGAGCAACTGCTTATTCATGGGATTTTGGAGATAATACGACAAGTACGCTTGCTAATCCAACCCATACTTATACCAACGATGGAGTTTATACCGTAACCCTTACAGCTTCCAATAGTTGCGGCACTAATACGAGTACGCAAGTGGTTACGATTGTTACGCCTCCTACCGCAGGATTTACAGTAAGCAATGGAAATGGCTGCGTTCCATTAATGGTTACTTACAATAATGCCTCTTCTGCAAATGCGACCTCTTTTAACTGGCAATTCGCGGGAGGAACACCAAGTTCATCAACAGCACAGAATCCAACTGTAACTTATGCCAACACAGGAACTTACAGCGCGATCTTAACGGTTAGTAATAGTGCTGGCACCTCCAGTACCACCCAAACAAATGTTATCACGGCAGGTACGGTTCCTAGTGCAGGTTTTATTATCAATCAAAATGGTGCTAGTGCCTCGTTCAGTAATACTTCTAATGGGGCAACAACTTATAATTGGAACTTTGGAGACGGAGGAACTGCCAATACAATCAACCCCAACCATATTTATAGCAATGATGGCACTTATACAGTAACACTAACAGCGACTAACAATTGCGGGAATACGACAAGTACTCAAACAATAGTAGTGACGACACCTCCAATTGCCAATTTTACAGCAACGGGAAGCAATGGTTGTGCACCCACAACTGTAACATTCAACAATACATCGTCTTCCAATGCCTCTTCATTTAGTTGGTTATTCCCAGGTGGTACACCAGCCAGTTCTAGTGCCACAAATCCAGTAGTGGAGTACAGTACACCGGGTGAATACTCAGTGATTTTAACAGCATCAAATGCTGTAGGAAACTCTACTGTTACCCAAACCAATTTGGTGGTAGTAGGTGGAGCACCTACCGCAGGTTTTCAGTTGTCATCCAACAACAATGAAGTACTGTTTACAAATACCTCATCTGTCAATGCTACTGCTTACAGTTGGAATTTTGGAGATGGAAATACATCTACCGATATTTCGCCTTCACATACTTATTTGAATGATGGCAACTATACGGTTGTATTAACCACCTCAAATTCTTGTGGTTCTGCTACCTTTACGCAAACGGTGGAAATCATCACGCCCCCGACTGCTGGCTTTATTGCCAATAATACTACAGGGTGTGCGGCATTGAGCGTACAATTTAGTAATACCTCTAGCGCAAATACTACTACTTTTGCTTGGTTATTCCCGGGCGGCATACCAGATACTTCATCATTGCCTAATCCAACAATAGTATATCCACAGGGTGGCTCGTTTACTGTAACGCTTACAGCAACCAACGCTGCTGGCTCAGCGACAGTGATGCAAGAGAATGTTGTGATTGTATCCACTACACCTACTCCATTATTTACGTATCAAACTGGTGGGTTATCAGCACAGTTCACTAATGCCTCTTTCAATGCCAATTCATACACTTGGAATTTTGGCGATGGAGGTAGTAGCACAGCCATTAATCCGGTACACAATTATACTGTTCCCGGCACTTATATAGTTACGTTACAAGCAACTAATATTTGTGGAACAGAAATTTATACGCAAACGATATCAATAACAGGAAGTGCACCTATTGCACAGTTTACCGCTGGGGAGCAAACTACTGGCTGCGCGCCATTTACAGTGCAATTTACGGATCAATCCATTGGTCAACCATCTGCTTGGGCGTGGACATTTGTAGGAGGTACACCTAGTACTTCAACACTACAGAACCCGGTTGTAGTGTATAATAGTCCTGGCGTATATAGTGCAAGTTTGCAGGTAACCAACCTTTTCGGCAACAATAGTAGTGCTCAAAATGATTTAATTACTGTAAATACAACACCGCTAGCAAATTTTGGGGCGAATGTTTTGGCGAATGGTACAGTGCAATTCAATAATACTACACAAAACGGGATTTCATATCAATGGAATTTTGGGGATGGTACACCTGCGAGTACTGAAATTTCGCCATCGCATACCTACAGTCAAAGTGGTACTTACACGGTATCCCTTTCTGCCATAAATGGTTGCGGCGTTTCGGTATATCAAACCAATGTAATCGTGGATGTTGTAGGGGTTCAAGATCATGCTTGGATTAATCGTTTCCAACTGTTCCCTAACCCCAACCACGGCGTATTTACGTTAGATATGGAGGTTGCACAAAAGGCATCTCAGTTATCGTTTGAAATGATTAGTCCGATAGGGCAATTGATTAGAAGAGACATCTCTGATATTAGCACAAGGACGCTGGTAAAAACTTTTGATTATGGAAACTTACCGGCAGGGATTTATTCATTTAGAATTAGTAACTCGGAGTCTGCTTTTGTCATAAAGGTAACTGTAGTTGAGTAAGATATAGAATAGCGCTGCTGCAAAAGAAGTTCTTTTGCAACAGCGCTATTTTTTTGAAAAAGTTCGGTAATTGATTGCTTTCTGGGAGTTGGCTTATTTTATATAACTAACTTTTTCGTTAAAAACGTTTGAAGTATTACTCAAACCTTTACTAGATTTACGAAAAGCCTACATGCTTTTACGCACACGAGTAACAAAACTTACTGGTATGTCAAATATTTCTGCCACCTGCTCATCGCTGGATTGTGGGTTCTTTTTTAGGTAAGCCAGTAGTAGTTTTTCCATACCTTTTTCCATACCTTTTTCCATACCTTTTTCCATACCTTTTTCCATACCTTTTTCCATGCCCTTTTCCATACCCTCATCAATTAATTGTACCAAATAAGGCTTAGCTACCAATTGCTCACTAGCGGTTAGTGTATTTTTCATATTATTTACTTTTTCGTTAAAAACGTTTGAAGTATTACTCA
>JBEAVK010000263.1:0-5688 GCA_041160955.1 Bacteroidota bacterium | reverse complement strand
CCCACAATCTTCTCCCTCGCACTAATAAATTCCACCACCCGCCGTACTGTTTTGCGCCGGATTACCCGTTCCATGTCCTTATTAGGCACTTTCAGGATATATTGGAATTTCATGAGTACATAATCTTTACGGACTTCGGCGGTGCGGAGGTAATAACTATCTTCTTGTATCATGTCGTTGAATGGGCTGAGTGTTTCGATCAGCATTTTTTCTATTTCCTCCACGTTGTTTAAGTGGCTAATTCCAATCTCAAATTCCACACTAGTGCGTTTGATTAACCGCTTAGTGTAGTTCACCACTTCCATAGTATGAAATAAGGTATTGGGGATATAAATTACATCATCGTCATCGTTTAAGAGGTGTACTTTTTGAAGCGTTACGTCCAGTACTTTCCCTTTGTGCAAACCAATACTAATATTATCACCAATACTAATTTCGCCAGAAAAAGTATTAATCATGCCTGTAATCATATTCGACACATATTCCTTGGTGATGATGGCCAAACCCGCAAAAACAATAGAAATAGAGGTCAGTAACGATTTAGGATCGATACGTAGTAGCGACAAAACACCAATGATTAAACCCATCACCAACACAATAGAGTAAATATGGCCAATACCCACAATAAAATTGTCGCTTCCACGGATACGCTTCCTCCGGCGGTATAAAAAGATGACAACCAGTTGGATAAAATCGAGCAAAAGCAAAAAAATACCAATATCGGATATGCGGTCTAAATAGTAACTAGCGGCACTACGATACTTTACCTTAAGCAGCGACAACATGGGCGAAAAATCTATATCGCCCGAGCGAACCAAGACCAAAAAAAGTAAAAGCCCTGCTTTGAACAATAGACGTAGTATCTTCATGTGGCAAAGATAAGGTACGCAATCGGAATAAATTCCTCTTTTAGCAACAATGACGTACTTATGTTACGGAGCAACAGGTCGTTTTTTAATTAAAAACTAATATTTCAAAGAAAATTCGTATCCCTATTGTAAAAGTCGATCAAATAACCTTACCTTTGCAGCACTTTAGAAGAATATCTTGTAGGAGGGAGCCAAAACGGCTCCCTTTTCTTTTGTCCAAAATATGGAATTGACCGAAAAAATTGCGCAGTTATTAGACGAAAAATACACCACAGACGAAGTATATCACGATTGCTTTACTGTGGATATTGAGTACAGAGCAAACAGTAATCGCTTACATGTTTTTATTGACAGCGATTCTGCTATGACCTTTGAAAAATGCCACCGCATTAGCCGTTACCTTGAAAGTTTTATTGATACCAATAACTGGATGGGCGAAAAATACGTACTCGAAGTAAGTAGTCCGGGCGTTAATCGCCCACTAAAATTTACCCGCCAATACATCAAAAATATTGGCAGGGATGTAGAAGTTACTTTCTTAGACAAAACCACAGAGGAAGGCACTTTGATTAAAGCCGACGAAACCAAAATTGTCCTTACTAAGGAAGTGGTGGAAAAAGACGGCAAAAAGAAAATTAAAAAACAAGTCGAAATCGAAATACCTTATACCAATATCCATAAGGCTATTGTGCAATTGGTGTTTTAGGCTCGGTGACCGACTCGACTTCGCTCGGTGACCGATTCGACTTCGCTCGGCTACTTGGTCACTGAGCGAAGCCGAAGTGACCAAGTAGCCGAGCGAAGTCGAGTCGGTTGACAACCTTAATTAAAAAAATAAATTAATAATATGCTAAAATTAGTTGATGTATTCTCCGAATTTAAATCGGGAAAAGATATTGACCGCCCCACCATGGTGCGCGTGTTGGAAGATGTATTCCGCACGTTAATTAAGAAAAAATATGGTTCTGACGAGAACTTCGACGTAATCGTCAATACCGATAATGGTGACCTTGAAATTTGGCGTGTACGCGAGGTTGTGCACGATGGTGAGGTAACTGATGAACGCGCTCAAGTAAGTGAAAGCGAAGCCGTAGGTATCGACTCCAGTGTATCTATTGGTGAAGAATGCTACGAACAATTATCAATCGAAGATTTTGGCCGCCGCGCTATTATGGCCGCACGCCAAACGCTAGTATCACGGATTATGGAATTGGAAAAAGACGATATTTTCCGCCGTTACTCCGAGCGTGTTGGTGATGTAGTGATGGGCGAAGTGAGCCAAATCATGAAAAAAGATATTCTTATCCTCGACGATGCCACAGGTAATGAAATGGTACTGCCTCGTTTGGAAATGATCAAAGGCGATTACTACCGCAAAGGTGACGTGGTACGGGGTATCGTTAAAAAAGTGGAAATGCGCAATAATACGCCTTTCATTATGATGAGTCGTACGGATCCCGCTTTCTTGCAAAAACTACTGGAAGCCGAAGTACCTGAAATAGAGGACGGTATCATCGAAATAAAAAATATCGTGCGTATTCCAGGCGAACGCGCCAAAATATCGGTTGAAAGCCACGATGAACGTGTAGATCCTGTAGGCGCTTGCGTTGGTATGAAAGGTAGCCGTATCCATAGTATCGTGCGCGAATTGCGCAATGAAAATATAGATATTATCAATTACACGACCAATTTACAACTCTATATCCAACGTTCGCTCACACCAGCCAAAATTACCAATATTGAAGTCCACCAGGATAAAATGCGCGTGAGTGTGTTCCTGGAACCCGATCAAGTAAGTTTGGCCATCGGTAAAGGTGGTTCTAATATCAAATTGGCCACCAAACTTACGGGTTACGAAATTGACGTGTATAGAAACCAAGAAGCGGGCTACGAAATCGACGACGTTGATCTCGAAGAATTCACAGATGCTATCGAGCCATGGGTACTCGAAGCCTTCAAAGGCATTGGTTGTGATACCGCTCGTCAAGTATTGGATCTTAGCCTCGAAGAAATTGTACGCCGTACCGACTTAGAAGAAGAAACGGTTCAAGAAGTGATCCGTATCCTTTCTTTAGAGTTTGAATAGTGATTTTCTGTTACAAAGGAATTAGATTTAAGTAAACGTACAAATTTGGCCGCCCTACTTAAATCTTGTTCCTGTGTAACGAATAGATAAGTACTTAAACAAAAAAATCCCGAATTTTTCCGTAGCAGGAAAAATTCGGGATTTTTTATACCAGTATTTTTTATCTTAAAAAGGTAGAGCCGCGCTCTTTATTTGCCCGATGGAACAAATTTTTTCGCCAAATCGAAAAGGCGGGTAATGACTACAATTTTAGGTGCGGTTTTGGCACCTTCTTCTTCTGCTTCTTTTTCTATCTTTTGCTCCTCCATATTAGTAGGTGTCAAATGACTAGGAACTATGGACATCTGAGCACTCGAGGAGAAAAAATTAAGGTATGTGAATGATAGTAAACTAAAGGCAACTATCAATCCTATTAAATATTGGTGTAAATTTTCTTTTTTCATGGATATAACATTGAGTTACTAATGCGCCGCAAAATTACGGGATTTTTTTTGATATTACAAAATAATTTTTTTGGCACTGAACACAAGACTGATTAACCCATAAAAAGGTTGCAGAAAAATATCTTTTTTTTTATTTTTTTTATTCCAAGGGATGCAATTTTAATAAAGAGGCGATATAAGGCCGCCCAATCTATCCCTTTTTACTTGGATCGAAGCGACAAAACCTTGCCCCATACCAATCGATAGGTCTCTGGTATATATAAAAAAGCACGCCACCACTGTATCCCAAACCGCCGATAAAGTACCCTTTGCATCAAAACAAAACTAATGGAATAACCTATTAAGATCGCATAAGCAGCACCATAAAGGCCAAATTTGTGGATCAATAAATAACTCAATCCTAGATTAAGTATAGCCGTAAAAAAAGTATAAGCAAAATTAATATCGGGGCGACCCGTAGAATCCAGTACCGTCCCAAACTGAACAGCGAAAGGCATAAAAAGACCAAAAAAGGCAGTAATCTGAAGCACCCCTGAAGCATCCGCGTAATTGGGCCCGGCAAAAACGAAGACCAATGTTTGCGCAAAGACGACCGCAAAAACTAAAAAAGGCAATATAATAGCCAAAATAGCACCCACGCTGCGTTCGTATAACCGTTTGACACCCACAGTACCGTTTTCTTCCATTTCGCGGGCACTATTGGGGAATACTGCCGCCGCTATACTGAAGGAAGGTGCTTCTACCATTTGAGTAATTTTTCCAGCAGCATCGTACACCGCAAAAGCCGCAGGCCCTATCAAATGCCCTAAGGTCAATTTATCAATATTTTTATAAAACATAGCACTCAGGTTGGTGCCCAACACGTATTTGCCATAGCGGAAAAACTCTTTTATCCACGTCCTGCCCATCGTGATCTTATTGGGCAAAAAAGATTTGGCAAATTGCCAGGAAGCCAAAGTCCCCAAACAAATGCCGATAAAAAACACCCAACCCAAATACGCAATATCAATCACTTGCCCACTGATTTTACAAAACAAAACCCACCCAAATAATATGCCACGCATACAAAAAGCACCCCAAAAAATACCCCTAAACTCAACATAAGCCTGCTGCACAAAATTACAGTGGTACAGCGCGATCATCGCAATATTAGCAGCATAGTACGCCGGAAGCAGTACGTGCATCTGTGGCAATTGATAATAACGCATCAACCAATCGGCACCACAAAAAACAAGGATATTGGATACTACCGAGAATGCAATATTGAGTGCTAGTGCCGCACCAATAATCGGCTCCGATTGGCCCGGATGCCTTGCAATAAAGGTCATAAGGCCATTTTGCAATAAACCACTACGCCCCATTTCGAGGAAATAGGTAATTACAAGAAAAAGGCCCCAGGCAGCAAAGTCCTCCTTCGATAAGCCCCGCAAAAGCAGCATAGCCGTACCCAAAGAAAAAACTAACCCGGAACCTTTTTCCAATAAAGTATAAAAACCAGAACGGAACATCAATTCTATTGCCAGATCAACTTAGCAACTGCTAAGCCGTTTTCGTTGCGCAAATGTATTAAATAAATACCGTCGGGCAAGTTTTGGCGCGAAAGTGTTACTGTATTATCGTAAACACTAGGGTAAGAACGCACTACGCGTCCTTGTATATCCAACAGCGTAATATCCGTAGGCAATTTAGCATCGTTTTTGAAAAACACCGATACCGCCGAGGTGGCTGGATTGGGCATTACGCTGATCGGGAATGCGCCTGCAACCGGAATTTCGGCAGCACTGCTGGTCATCAGATTTACGCATTTCGGTAAACTGATCGTTGCATTGCTTTTTATATATTTGTCACTAACGGCTGCAATAACAGAGTCAATACAGGCCTGTGTTCCACTCATGTTACTGTAATAAAGGCGCAATACTCCCGTCGGTTGTGCATGCTTGTTCATGGCTTGTTCTGTCTGCGACAGCGCAATGACACGGGTATCGGTGTGGATAAATGTGGCATTAAATTCCGATGAAAGATTTTTTACGCTGTCGATAACGATACCTGAAAAGGCCAGTTCGTAACCCAATATTTTATTGAATGGGTTACTGATACGGACGTCCAAGGTTTTAGCAATGGTATCCAGTGTACCCAGGCGGAAATTTACGAAATTATTCGGGTTTTGTTTGCCTGTTGGAAATTCGCAAGCAAAAGAAGAACCCCAATAAGCAATACTATCACCATGCAGCGCACATTCTTGCAATAAAGCGGCATCATACACATCCAGATGCTGGTCTGCAAATAAATC
>JBEAVK010000198.1:0-21810 GCA_041160955.1 Bacteroidota bacterium | reverse complement strand
TCGGGGCATGATATTTTATTTATGCCAACAATAGATTTTAACTTAAACAATAGATTTCAACAAAATTGTCGGGGTGACTGAAAAAAGTCGCCCCGACAATATCCTAATTTTCGATAAGTACTCACTTGGAGATCGTTGGATATTGCACCTAAATTGGCATTATTGAGATCTTTAAGTGCGTGTGAGTACTGTATTTGGACTATTGTCGGGGCGACTTTTTTTGTCACCCCGACAATTTTGCACTAATCCATTGTTTGCGTAAATAAAACATCCTGCCCCGATTTTGTCACACACTCGTTTAATTTTAAGTTCTAAATTTTAAATGTTAAAGTAGTTGTGTGGCAATCAAGTAATACAAAATTATATAATTCTTTTTATACCCAACCCAACGGTATAAAGTTTTGTTTTAAGTAAAAGATCGGGCTGCTCCATTGCCTTAAATTGGTATTTAAATACAGGCATCAATTGGAATTTACTTTTACCCAATGGAATATTTAACCCTGCACTACCCCATAATTCTGGATTCCGATCATAAAGCAGCCCTTCGCCACCTGCAAATACCCGAATTTTTTTATCCAATACACTAAAAGTATAGCCATAATTCAATTGCAAGCCCCACAAATTGAGGCGATAAGCA
This sequence comes from Bacteroidota bacterium, assembly GCA_041160955.1. Taxonomy (GTDB): domain Bacteria; phylum Bacteroidota; class Bacteroidia; order Chitinophagales; family Saprospiraceae; genus M3007. The sequence goes on along the minus strand of JBEAVK010000198.1, from coordinate 21,173 downwards.
TCGTTTACGGCGCTTTCGGTAATCCGCTTGGTGGTGTATTGATTATTGGATTGAAAATTAATTTGCACTTGATTGGCCGATGCCCGGTCGTATTGCGCCCGATACGGCAAGTTTGTCCAAGCCAGTGCAATGCTGCAATCCGACCGTTTTTTCAAAGGAATTTGGTAACCGATGGCCAATGAAGTCCCTAGCCTTTGTGCGTCAAAAGAGGGCAAATTGCTAATATTGGTAGCAATTTTGCCCTCGTGTACTCGAGATTGTGTCAATTGATAACTAAACAGCGTTGTAAAATCTACAGTCCAACCTCCTTCCCTTCCTTTCCGTCTTTTTGATTTTTTTAGGTCATCAAGGGGGATTAAATCCAAGTGCTGCTGCGTTGTATCCTCCCGTAAAGGCACAGCGCGTAATGGGAGTAGGGTCAATTGTTCTACTTTTAGATTATTTTGCAATACATTTTTTGCTGTAATAACGTCTTTTTCAAGCACTGAAACCGCTGGTGTATCCACTTTTTTAGTGGAAAAATCGGAGGATAGCACTAGTCGGTCTGCCCCGTTTTCATTCGTGGACTGGCTGAGGTTTTCTTGTTGCTCAAAAGGTACTTTCCCATAAGTTACCACATCCGTTGGCTGGTTATTATTCGTGGTCTGGCCGAGGTTTTTTTGTTGCTCAAAAGGTACTTTCTCATAAGTTACCACATCCGTTGGCTGGTTATTATTCGTGGTCTGGCTGAGGTTTTTTTGTTGCTCAAAAGGCGCTTTTCCATTGGTGGCCACACTCGTTGGTTGGTTATGATACACGCCATTGTCCCCTGCTACTTTTGGGGAGACCTGAGAAGCCACATTTTGAGGTATTGCGCGTTCCGTTGCACCAGATGCCCCGCTGTTCGTCGGTAGCGTTTTATTGGTACTGGTGTGCAGCGGTGACTGTTTTGCCGAGGTACGGATATAAAAACCTATACTGATCAGCAAAGCCAAGCCAATACCAAAGAAAAGCCACAAAATAGGCCGCTTTTTTTTCTTTTTTTGAATAGCCGCACGAATATGCTCCCAAGTTTCCGGTTGCGGTTCGGCCTCAAAATCTTCAAAGACTTTGGCTAATTTTTGTCGTGTTGTATCATCCTTTTTCATAAGAATTTATACCTTTTTGCGTGAGATTTTTTCGTAAAAAAGCCTTAGCGCGGCTCAATTGTGATTTTGATGTACTGGTTGAAATACCTGTCATTTCTGCTATTTCGTGGTGTTCGAATCCATCAATTAAATATAGATTAAACACCAACCGATAGCCGTCTGGAAGCGTTTGTAGTGCCGCCATAACTTCTTCTTTTTCAAGGGCATCCAATACGTCAAAAGGGTCGGTGTCGTCGGGTAAAATACCTGGTTTTTCAATATCTTGGGTAAACCAAAATGGGCTATTTTTTCTGTAATGATCTATCGCTGTACGTACCACAATAGATTTAATCCAATAATCAATCGCTTCGGGGTGTGTCACATCTCCAATTTTCAAAAAAACCTTAATAAAAGCATCCTGAAAAATATCCTCTGCCTCAAAAGTGGTGCGGGCGTAACGGCGACAAATACCGAGTAGTTTCCTTTTATAATGCGTATAAAAAGTGGACTGGGCTTTTTCGTTACCCTTTTGGCATCCTTGTATGAGGTCGGCGAGGACCTTTTTATCCATCATTTATTTTATTCCTTAATTGCGCCTTTAAAAATCCCATTGGTATCAAATCGGGTGTAATACCTATTTTGATCGAAAGTGATAATCACCAAAAAACCAACTGCTATATCGGCTGAATTGGCCTGTGCAAAGCCGCGTTCATATATCCAACCTGGAAATTGACTATTCAGAAAATTTGTGACTTCCGTTGGTAAAGCAATCGCCAAAAGTAAGTCGAAGTTATTCAGTTGTTGATTATCAATATCTAACAAATCCTCTATGTAACTGTCCAGTACCTTTGCCGAAGCATCCAAATCATAGATGTGTACAAAATTGGAATCGCTTACCGCCACCTGCCATGTTGCCACTTGATTCACATCGGTAAAACCTACTGCATACCGAAAGGCAGACGAAGGGCGGGCTGACTGCACGACAGAACGAATATTAGCAGGTACGTTATTGATGTCCGAAACCGTAAATCGCCACCAGTTGGACTGTGGTACTTTTTGGCTGGAAATACGAATCCCTAAAGGGTCAAAATCCACCAAATAACGCTCAGTCGCCGTTGTGATATACGTTAAATAACCGGTTATTGCTAGTGTAGCGGGGTCAAGATGTTTATATACATGATTGGTAATCGCACCCGGATAACGGTTATCGAGATACACTCGGGCATTTGCTGGCATATCAGTTAATGGCGCCTCTGCATCCAAATTTTGGAAGGAACCATTTTGGCGGATAATAGCCTTGTAACGAACCATTTGCGCGGTAAAATCGGCGGCATAAAGCGCATTGTTTTGTAGGGTGGTTACGATCAGATCTGTGGCCGTACCAAATTTTCCACTGATGGCTTGCACCACAGTATCGGGTACATTTTGGTCATCGGGAATAACCGCTTTGGTTTTGTCGCAACCCGACCAAAACCAAAAGGAGAGTAGCAGAAATAGTATTTTTTTCATCTCTTTTTTTTAAAAACATGCAAACAGTAATATTGCGTGTTGCGTTCAAAAATAGAGACGAAGGGTGGGTAAAATTGGTTGCGTGGCTTTTTTCGGAAGGGCATAAAAAAAAGCCGCCCCGATTGCTCGAGACGACTTTTTGTGCGGAGGAGGAGAGATTCGAACTCCCGGTACCTTTCAGTACGACGGTTTTCAAGACCGCTCCATTAAACCGCTCTGGCACTCCTCCGTTAATTGAAAATAAAGCCTAGGTTTAAATAAGAGGCCGCAAAGATATTGCCGTTTTTCAAATTGCAAACTGTTTTCTAAAAAAAATTTCAAAAAAATCTTTTAAAGCAGTTTAATGGCTTCATTTTCAAAGGAATTAACGTGCTGGTGGTGCTTAAAGTTCCTTGGGGGGGGTACTTATTCCTTTATCACTTGCCCATGGGCGATATTACCCGCCCTGCCCACTATTGTTTCCTCTCTGCTACAGCCGTTGCTATCCGTCAATGTGGCAGTATAAGTACAAAGTTACGCTTTACGAATTTGCGACGTTTAGGACTTTAGGAGCAATTTTCGTAAAGCGATTGTTATCTCCACACCCTATATTTTTACTATTTTTCTTGACACAATACCATTTTTTGATTGAATCTGTAATATATAACTACCTGATAATAGCGCCGAAACATCAATTTTTTTATCTAATAAATATCCTGACTTAACAAGCCTCCCCGTAAACGAAAAAATCTGGTACTCCGCCTGCTCATCATCCAGTATATCAATGTACACCAAATCAGATGTAGGGTTTGGATATACCCGTATTTTTTTTGTACTCACGGGATGCTCAAAATTCGATACGGTCATGCAATTAAGTGTATCTACACAGCCATCTTTGTTTACTTTTATTAGCCAAGCCCAGTCTTTGAGCGGATTATTAGTCCGGCTATATCCACAAGCTATAATGCTACCAGAGGGCAGTTCAACAGCATCGTAAAGTAGATTGGTAGCATATGTGAAGGCCGTATCCAAATAGTTCCAAATACTGTCTGCGCTGTTGTTTACTTTTAGCATTGAGCCTCTGACTGACCCAGGGGGAGGGGAATTGTATGCGAATGCTCTTTGTCCAAGTACTAAGAACCCTGTATTGATTTTTTTGAAATTTCTTAGAAAATTTGAAGCATGGAATACACCATATGTATTGTCATTAACTATGCTGTAATTACTATCTCTTTCAATAACTTTTAATTTTCGTTCATACACATTTATTGGAGGACCAAACTGTAATTCGTTGGTCGCATAAATAAACCCGCCCTGCTCTGTGCGTTGCAACCCGTATCCCACTCCCATATCAGTCGTGCTGGGCTGGCTTGCCCACGATGATTTAAGATTGCCAAGACTGTCAATTACATAAAAATTGCTGGTATTATAGACGATTTGTGGGGATGTTGGTATCGTAGTCGAGCCTCCGCCAATGACATATTTATTGTCATTAACTTTAACAATACCACCATAGCCGTTTTCGCGTGGCGGAGCCATCCCGTACCTCTTCTCCCACAATTTATTACCTTCTTTATCGGTTTTTATCAGGAAAATACGTGAAAAGCCATCTTGGAGTTGCTTGTCACCCAAAATGAAGAATCCATCAGGCACTTCGGATATCTCAATATAAAACGGTGCTAAAACATCTGTGTTCGCATATTCAACAAAATGCCTAATCGAGCCATCATTGTTATACATGACGAAAAAACCTTTTTCTCTAAAAAAGTAAGTGCCAATACCAGCATATCCTGAACTGTCAGCAAGTTTGATAAAACTATTGGGATAATTCTGGGTTGGGACATCACCCAAACTGTCGTACTTTACCTTATAGTCCAATAAATTCCCTAGGGTATCAAATGAAGCATAAAGCAGCCCGTATTTCAAATCCTGATTGATCAGATTTCCGTATATATAAACCGTATGGTCGCCATTGTATTCTATACTGCTGAATGCCAATCCTGCTTCATCAAAATCAAGCACTTTTTTAAAGCCCGCTTGGGCATGGGCATATTGAAGGGCGGAAATAATGTGCAGAATAATAAAAATATTGCGCATATCCTAAAACAGAAATGCCCACAGGCAACCGCATGGCTGCCTGTGGGCGGGTGATATAAAAAGTGTTTACTTATTCAGCAGGATTTTGCCGCTAAGGGTTTTGCCTTCCGAAATAAAATGATATAGATAAATACCTGATGGGGCATCACCTGTTTGCCAGTTCACCACGCTTCCGCCTGGCAGGTTGGTGTACAAGCGGATTGTTCTGCCATTGAGGTCAAAAATCCTCAATGTGGCATCCTGTGTATGATCGGGCAAGGTAAATAGTACATGATCCGAAGCGGGATTGGGTCGAACTTTCAGTCCATCAGTATCCAACCTGTCGGTATTATTCAGACTCCTTTCCTGACTTCTCTCGCCATATTTGACATATTCGGGCGCAAAATGCCAGCCATGCTGCGTCAACAACCTCCTTGCCCAGCCGCGTGCCCAGCCATCCGTTCCGAGTGCAATCGGTTTTATGACCTGCAATGCTGCTTCGTTTAGATTGGCAAGGTCTTGGGTTGCAATGGCGTTGGTAATGGCTTTTATGTCTGCAATATCGGCCTGTTTTTGTGCGTTAAGGTGATGCTTGATAGGCATGACATCCAGTATTACATTGGCTTGTGTAACACCTCCCGTTGATAAATAATCATTGGCCAACCACAGATCGCCTTCAATACTGTTCATGTTGGCGACCCAAGTGCGCAGGCTGTCGTGATTATAATGTATCGTATCGTACATAATATGCAAAGCAACCGTGTAGGCCGCCTGGTCCATGCTGTACTGATAAAAAGCGCGGGTTGCCTTTTGCTGATCGGTCTGACTGGTTCCGATTGTGGCATCCAAAGCCGTCAGGCTATTCTTTTTAATGTAGTAATCTGACTTGATATCATTTAGTTCTCCATCGTTTCTGCAAGGTGGTTCACAAAATGACTGGGTGCAGGTATTATCCTTGGCACCCAAAATATTTACTGCACCTTGTGTAGTCAAAGGCTGGTGATTGGCACTCAACGGATCATAGTAATAGTTAAGTGCTGCACCCGAGTTGGAAAAATCAATACTGGTGTAAGAGAAACGATTACCGGCAGCACGATAGCCAATAGTTCCACCAGAAAGGGGTGTTTCAAGCCCTTGCCTTGGCCTGATGATACCATCAGGTACAGAGAAATCAATACCCGTGCCTGTTACTACATTAAAATTCCGGTTGCAGTCGTAATACAGCCCCCTAAATATATTGTCATCATTGATTGTATTTGGGTCATCAATATAGGCATTTTGCTGATTCGCTAAATTACCTATGTTCATTCCTGTAAAGGTATTGCGCCTGATTTCCTTGTGCTGGTCACCCGTGTTTATAGAAATAGTACCTATTGCCTCTACACCGTCAGGCCCGGCTACCCTCGTAAACTCATTCTCTTCGCAGGTAAATCCACTCACATCGGTCTCGAAGATAACCCCGACGGCATCCATAGTAGGTTCGGTCGAAGGCAAATCACCTAGATTGAAGTTATTGAACAGGATGGTCGCCAAATCTACCGACATGTTACGAATGCCCACAAAATTACGGTCAAAATTGCACTGCTGCACCATATAGGGGCGATTAACCACGCTGGTCTGTGTTTGAATGGCGTAGCCCAAGCCACTGAACCCAGAGAAAGTGTAGGAAGTGGGCGGAAAAACAATGCCATTGGCACTACTTGTCACTGTAAATCCAGCATCAACCGATTGAATGCCATAACCCCAATCATCAATAGAGTTACCCTCGATGTCCCGTTGGTTCGCAAAATCGGTTCCGGCGATGCTCACGCCGTTTACGCCCGACATATAGATGAAGGAATTAAAGGGAGCGGAGTGGGGATAATCGTTGTCGGTCACAAATGCGCAACGAGTGAACGAGCCGAAATAGTTGCGCGGCTGTCCCTGTTGGCTACCCGAGAATGGCCAAAAATTGAGGTAATTTGCAAAGTCAACGCCCAAAATATTGTTCCTGAAAGTCGTGCCTGTACAACTGATCTGTCCGCCAGCGAGCGCAGCGGTCGGGCCGTATAACTGCACGGCGGTGACCGCATTTTCAATCACGCTTCCATTCAATCCCTCTAACCTTCCTTGCGCCCGCACATTATTTACGCCATACTGGGATTGGGTGGGTAAACTGCCTCTCACTTCCACACCTTTCCATGTCTGCGAACATCCCATGCTGGTCAACGTACCGCTCAGGCGTACACGGGCATTGGGTCGGATAATGACCTTGCTGTTTTCACCAAAATGAACGCGCACACCAGAACTGATGGTTAGTGTTGCGCCGCCCATGATCGTCAGGTTCCCCTCAATCAGGAAGTCACCGTTATTGGGTGTATTGGAAGTCGTCCACGTGGTACTCGTGCTGATGATTACATCCACCAAGTCTGGCTGGACAATGCAAGGTTGAAGAATAGGGGAGGTAGCGATAATCTGGCGCATGCGCTCGCCTTGGCCGGCAGTAAAACCATTAATACACAAAAGTCGCTGCTGATAGGACATAATGTTATCGGTTGGCGGGGTGTAAACGTCCCCATTAATATCCGTTGTTACATTTTGGGACAGGGGATGGATACAGGGGATATTTGCGTCTGTGTAGAGGTTGAGGCTCACACACGGGTCTGGTATCCCAAATGTTGCCCATAGGAGCGGATCGGCATCGGTATCCTTGACATAGTCACCGCAAGAAGCACTGTTGGATCCGTTCACCAGTTCGCAGCATTCATCTGGGTCTGACAAATCATTATTGTCGCAATCCACACCTCCTTCGGGAACAGTACCGTGGTGAGTATGCCACAAACCGAGGCAGTGGCCCATTTCATGGGACATTATCGAAGAAGATATGACATCAAAAGGGCCTCCACCAATAGTCCATGTTCCCGCAACCCACAATGACTTTCCAGGTATCCCCGACGCAATCCCCCCTGCGTTATTAAGCCCTTGGGCAGGCCCGAAGAACATATCAATTCCATCGTTGTGCTGGAATGCTCCCCATAGATCACAGAAAATGTTGAAGTTGGTGTACTGGGCTGTTGTGACGGGAACGTTTATTAAATCACAGGCACGAACGAAGAATATATTGTGCGGATTAAAATCGGCCGCCAGCCTTGCAAAGGCTGCGTCAATCGCAGCATCAGTTTGACCGCCTGAGCCATCCGGCATCCGGACAACATGGGGGTACACCCGGATATAGAAAGGGCCTGATGGAGAGGCATTATTCCCTTGGAAATTAGGTGGTATGGAGCCGATTGAACCAGGGCCACCACCAACTGTCCCACAGAATGATTGGTTTTGGGCATATGTCGAAAATGCTGTAAAAAGGCAGATAAGGCAAAGAGCCATACCTTTTAGAATACTATGATCTTTAAAAATGTTTATCATAAGAAAAAGCGTTTGATTGGATGTGAATTTTATGAATTTGCTCTTTTGGGGCTTGATTGAGGGGGCAATCTTGGCCTTGCCGGAACGCATAGAAATTGGATGTGTTTCATGTGTATTTACCGTTAATGATGAGATATTTTTTTCTCGTTGGTGCTAATAAGTGCCATTTTCGCTTTGCAACATTATTTGGCTTTGTTCTTGTATATGCTTCATTTCTTAGCAATTATCAAACAGTTATCAAAAGTGGAGCCAATATAAATTGCGAATTTTGTATCAAAAACCAAATACAAGCATCCAAAGCGAAAATTGCTGGCTATATTACTATATCTATTTATGTTACTCCAAAAAAAATAGATTTTGGCTCTTGGCCATTGTACTTTACCCCCTATACACAAACTCAAAAAGGAAAACAGTATTAAGTGTCGCGTTTGGAAACGCAACAGAACGACCCTTTTTTCCAAAAAATTTGCAATACCACATAAGGCACTACTGAATCTATGGATTTAAAGGGCAAAACCGACTTGTGGAATTGCACAAAGGATTAGGTCAAAAATGATGGCAGCACAGTGTTTTCGAGTAGCCAATTGCTTCAAGAGGAACACAATAATCAGTGTCGAAAGTGTAGTTTGTTGAGGTGTATAGGGAATGCTTTGTAAAGTACGGGGCAAATGTAGGAAGTTTCTTTAGAATATTTACTTTTTCTTAAATTATTTTTTATTCGCCCCTTTGCGGCTTACTTAAGTGAATACTTATTGGAATATTGGATATTGTCGGGAATGGGAGGTACCAGACAATTTAATTGAAATGTGCGTGACTAAATCGGGGCATGACATTTTTTTATTCTAAATTAATGTTGGAAATTCCTCGTTAAAGTTGATACTAAGATTAAGCAGCCTTTTTCAATGCATTGACTCAATTTTATCCACAAGATCTGATCCATGACTTCGGAGAAGTCCAACATTTGTTGTAAAATAGTTCACCCCCACATTTTGTGCGACATGAGCCGCTCAGACTAAAGCCCTTACAAATGTTGGACTTCTCCGAAGTCATTTGAGGCATTCGAGATATACTTTTTTACAAATGTTGGACTTCTCCGAAGTCAGCGATCTCATTATTTGAGTGCATGATAAAATCGGATTATGACATTTTACCATGCTAAATTAATGCTGAACAAGTAGTAATTCTCCCAGTTTCAATGCTATACCCCGATTTTGTCATACACTCAATTGAAATTGATGGTTTGTCTTTATCAACTACACATTTTGCTAAAAGATTTTACAATGCTAACCAACTGAATTTCAAAAGTTGGCTCAATGGGGGTTAGTGCAAAATTGTCAGGGATGGGGGCGCCCCGACAATAGGCCAACTCTGTTATAGGAACACTTGGAGATAGTTGAATGTTTGCACAAAACTTAATGCCGAGCAGCATATATTTTTTTATCCAAATGCCTACGATCAACCCTCCTAAATCTTCGAAAACTTCACCACATCCGTACCACCATTGCCACCACTTACATGCTCCAGGTGAATAAAAGTATCCGACATTTCGATGATGCGCCAATCTTCTTCCAGTTCCGATAAAACACTATTACCACTGTTAAAAGCCATAACGAGTTTGTTGGCGCTATCATCCACACCTGTTTGCCAGGTTCCTGCCCAGTTTTGGCTGTCTTTTTTTGCTTTCAGCACGCCATTACTGTCAAAATCAAAAGTATAGCCGTTGTAATCCGAAGTTTCGTCCTTGCTATCGTCGATAAAAGAGGTGATCTTCCACGTGCCCGCTGCTGGTGTGGTATTGGAAGGATTAGGGGTAGTAGTGGTACATGCCGTCATAAAACATACTACACAGAGTACGAATGCCGATAAAATTCTGAAATTTTTCATAATGAAGTAAATTTGTGAAACGAAATAATTTTCCACAAAACAACGGGGTTATGACAACTCGGCAGCCACTAAATAGGCTCAATCGGGTTATTTATCGTACTGAATCGGTAAATTTTATGTTTTTGGGGCATTGGTGAACTGGTTTTTTACCACATTTACAATTGCATTTTACGCTTGATCTACCCCAACCGGCAACCCATGTCTGGCGTTTTTGGTGACATTTTCCAACGTCCATTCCAGTCGCCCGTTGTAAGGATGTTTTCTTTCGGTACAGGTCGTAATGCCGCAAATAGTACAAGATTGGGGCGGCAAGCAAGCATCCAAATGCACAAACATTTCTACATGATGGTCAAATGCCTGCCCGATCACATCGTGCAATTTTGCCGCTTCATCGTGCCCCTGAAGGACTTGAAAATACCACGGCACTGTTAAATGGCAATCCACATGGAGCGTATTACCAAACTTAATGGTGCGCAAATTGTGGATATCAATCCAGTTTTCGGGGCGTTCCTGATTGAGGGTATCAATGACTTGTTCGATCACCGATTGGTCGGCTTCGTCCATAATTCCACTAATAGTATTGCGGAGTATTTTACTGCCTTCTACAATAATCCAGATGGAAGAAATCATCGCCACTGCGCTATCAATCCAGGTTATTTTGGTAATTTGTAGCAAAATTAACCCAAAAATGATACCCACTGTAGTCCAAGTATCCGATTGGAGGTGCTTGCCACTCGCCATAAGCGCAATGGACTGCTCCTTTTTTCCTACGCGAATACACCATGCGCCTAGACCAAAATTGATGATCGCAGTACTGGCAATAATGATCATACCCGTATCGAGGCGTTGTACAATATGTTGGTGCTGAAGGTTAATTAAGGACTCGTAAATGATGATGAGTCCCGCTACAATAATCAAAATGCCTTCTAGCGATGCAGAGAGCAATTCTGCTTTCCCGTGTCCATACGGATGGTCTTGGTCGCTCGGGCGAATAGCCACCCGCAAGGCGTACAAACCTGTGAGGCCAGTTACTACATTGACCGTACTTTCCAGTGCATCGGTGAGGACAGCCACTGAATTGGTAAGATAGTAGGCCAATATTTTGAGGGCGAACAATAGGATGGAGATAGTTACCACCCACTTTTGTACTGTTATATTGCGCGGACTTTGCACTTGCATAATTGCTGGGGTTTGAAGCGACATAAAAAAATACATCACTCAACGAGCAGCAAAGGTAATGATTCCAAGGCTAACGCAGACAAAATAACGAGATTAACGCTGCTTCATTACTATCCTTGTAACGCCCAAAAATAAGTATTCAAAGTGCTCAAATGCGCCCCAATCAAATACAATGCCTCCGATTGATCGCGCTGGTGGGCAGATGCAGGCAAGGCTTGTTCGTACCGATCGGTTAATTGATCGGTTTCATAAGCCAAACGCGACATGGATGCTGCGGGATTATCTAAGTCAGTTGTTTGCCAAAATGAAGGGTGGTTGGCCTGTGCTATTTGCTTCAAACGGATACGGTGTTGCGGCGTTACCTGCTGTAACAGCGCGGCTTCTTGGCCTAGTAATTCCAAATGAAATTGGCTAAGAATACTCGTTTTCATGGTTTGGTTGGCTTGCCGCGAAAGGTGCAGGTGCAGGCTAACAACATTGGCCGTAAGGGTTTGGGTGTGGACGATTAAGTCCTCCACAATTTGTAAAAAAGAAATAGATTGTTGGGGCGCTGTTGAAAAAGATAGCGATACGGAGCCAATTTTAGGCGTAGTAGTTTCTGTGTATTGTCCCATGATAGTTAAGTAGTTAAGTAGTTATTTATGGTGATAACGTATGAGCGGCGCGATTCGTTGGCTGCGTGCTTGATTTGTGACACTTTGATGGGGATTTACCCTGACGGAACACACGGGATGATTACTAATTAATCCCATCACCCCAGCCCCGACAATTATGTCCTTTATTTTAAAAGGTAATTGCTGCACTATGGAACGATAAAAAAAAGTCCAACACATTATTTTTTTGTATTTTGTTAGCAAAAGTTCACATTTAACTACCTCTCAATGTATGAACACGTGTACATTGTGCCAAAATAAATCACCTTCACGCATTTATACCTTCTTCATTTTATGAAACAATTCTTTACTTTTTGTACCTTTTTTATTGCATTTCAATTATTTGGACAAAATTCATTAAGTATTTCCCTTGCAGCCACCAACGCTGCTTGTGGGGCATCTAACGGTGCAATAACTGCTACCGCAACGGTAAACAATTGTAGTACATTTAGTTACAATTGGTCTAATGGTCAAACGACCAATAGTATTACTGGGCTTGCCGTTGGGACTTATACCGTAACCGTAACGAGCGGTTGTACGGGTGTGACAGCCGTACAATCAACAGCGGTACAAAGCAACCCCGGTACAATCAATATTTCGGGAATTATTACACCTCAGACCTGTTATGAAGGCTGCACAGGCGCAGTGGATGTTACGGTGAGTGCAGGTGCGCCGCCATATACGTACTTGTGGTCGAGCGCAAGTACACTAGAAGACCTTACCAATGCATGTAAAGGCACATACAACCTAACCGTTACAGATGCCACAGGGTGTACCGCAATAAAAAACTTTGAAATTGGTAGTCCGCCTTGCTTTTTTATGGATTTTAATACCGCAAGTCCCGGATGTTCGAGCCAATCTACTGGCGCTATAATCACCAATGTTGTGGGAGGCACCCAACCTTATAAATACGACTGGGGGCATTTTGGTGGCACTAATAATCCAGCCAATATTCCGAGTCCAAGCCCGGGTAATTATTCTTTGACTGTAACAGATGCGAACGGCTGTACAATTTCAAGGCAAATAGAAACTACTTATGACATGTTTAATTCTGTTTATGTTATTGAAGGGATAAAAGAAACGCCAATAGCACAAAGTCAGGGTAGCATTACTTTGTCGGTAGGTGGAGGAAATGGTTCTTATACTTTTGATTGGAGCCATATCGCAGGGACAAGTAACGATCAGAATTTGACAGGTTTGAGTGCAGGTACTTATACTGTTACTGTTTATAGTGGTGATTGTGTGGCTACTAAAACTTATACATTAACAGGTATTGCGAATAACGACTGTAGTGTGAACCTGGTATCAAATGGCGTTATACTAACAGCCAATACTGTGTTTCCCAACAATACAAACCTCCCTACTTATACTTGGAGAAAAAATTCAATTGTTGTATCTACCGGTTATACAGCAAGTATTCCCCTTTCTGGATCTGGAAACTATTGTGTGACCGTCACAAATGGTACTTGTACAAAATCGATTTGCTTATTTACATACCCACAAAATTATTTTCGTGTCAATCAAGTCATTAACGGTTGTGGATCTAGTGCCACTGCCACTTTGAGTGTCCAGTCAACAGAAGCCTTACCGCCATCGGTCAACTATGTATGGAGTAATGGATCCACCTCCAGCTCTATTGTCGTTCCTTGTAATGGCGCAGAGTATAATGTAAAGTTGTTTACATCAGACCCTACACAAGTGCTTACTACTAAGTATAGTAAAGTACCCAATTATACGTCGGCTACCCAACTTACCATCAACTCCTCCAATTCGGCATACTGTAATATTACCGGAGCTTCGCCCAATTCGTTGGCTTGTGAAAAAACATGTCCCAATACAACAGTAACCTATAGTATAAATCCCTTAGCAGAAGCATGTAAGATACTCCCTTCCAAGTTCAACTGGTCGGTAAGTGGTGCGCAATCTTACGTTATTAGTCCCGATACAAAAGAAATAACGGTCACATGGGGCTCAGCAGGTGCAGGGCTTGTGGAAGTAAAGGGGTCAACCTTTACTTATGTGTATTGCGGTTCGAGGTGTGTTGAAATAACGCCCATTCCAACAGCCCAATTTACGACCAATCCGCCCGCAACCAACGGCACTATTCAAGTCTGCAAAGGACAAAAAGTATGGTTTACCAACGAGAGTAAGGATGCACAACTATTTGAGTGGCAATTTAGCGATAACCTTTCTAATATTAAAACACAGGATGCACAACATACTTTTGGACAGCCCGGCACGTATTCGGTGCTGTTAATTGCCCGTACTGAATGCCTTTGCAGCGATACCACAAGCATTATGGTGGAAGTACTGGATGCAGTTGCACCTTCGCTCGACTGTGTTAATACGCTTTGTTTGGGCCAAGCCGCCACATATACCGCAAGCGAGCAATGTAGTGATTATAATTGGGCCGTATCTTCCAATGGTACAGTGACCGCAGGCGGCAGTAGTATGGATGATTTTATTACGGTACTTTGGGGATCGGGTTCGGTAGGAACTATTGCGCTCAATACGACGGCTTGTGCCAGTGGCGGTACTTGTCCGGCTACTACGATTGCTCAAATTCCGATCATTAGTGATCTAGCAGAGATTGAAGGCCGCAGCAGGGTGTGTCCCAATAGCGAAGAAGAATATACGATTACCCAATTTGAAGGTAGTAATTATGTTTGGTCTATATTGGGCAATGCCTCCAATGGCACTATTGTGGCCGGGCAAGGCCGCAACCGCATCACGATACAATGGTCGGGAGGATCGGTGAGTACGGGTGTTGTGGTGGAATACGATAATTGTTTTTTGGGTTGTAAAGGACGCGATACGTTATTGGTCAGCATCCGTAAACCTTTTCTTATCGCCGGTGCCTTAGAAAACTGTGAAGGGACGACGAGTATTTACAAATCCAAGATTACCGATAACAATGCATTAATTAACTCAGCGTGGACATTATTTGGCCCCGACGGCACGCAAGTAGGCATTACGCTGTACAATTCAACCGTAAATATCGCTTTTTCTGCTGGCCCCGGCAGGTATAGATTACTGGCAGTTCCTTTTGGTAGCGGCGTATCCAATACCTGCTCCGATAGTGCCGAATGGAATGTGGAAGTACTCCCAAGCCCTCCCGCGCTAAATGGAATTAGTGGCCCTTTGCAATATTGCGCGGGTAGCCCAATGACGTATAAAGCCCTCGGCGCATCCGACCTATACAATGTAAAATGGGAAATAAAAAACTCATCTAGCGCAAATACTTTCGATGAAGGCGCGCAAATAGCCGTTGCTTTTGAAAGCGGTAGTCCTCGGTGGCTCAAAGCCCGACAGGTTTCCATAGATGGCCTTGGTTGTAGCAGCGCCCCTGTGGAATTAGCCGTCAGTGAAATACCCGATTTGACGATTTCGGGCGTGGCGTATCTTTGCCGAGATAACGAGGCGGCGTATTCGACCCAAACTTATTCAAATGTGACCTATACCTGGGGCATTATACCCGCCAATGCTGGTGTGATAAAAGAGGGGCAGGGTACGCCCAATATCGAAATTTATTGGAATACACCCGGTAATTACACCGTTACAGCGAGTATTTGTGGTAAAACAGTAACTTATGCCGTAAAGGTTTGGGATAATCCCGTGGCAGATCCTATTTATCCCATCGGTGTGTGTCCTGGCGTTTCAGCCAACCTAGATGCGAATGGTTTTTTCTATGGTTATGAATGGAAAAACGAAAGTGGTACGATCATTTCAACAGCATTTAGCACAACAGTAGCACCCGGCAATTACGCGCTGGTTGTTACCGACAACAACGGGTGTAAGGATACAAAAGAATTTATTGTAAATCGGTATCCAAAACCGAATGTGCGCCTTTCTGTGGAAAGTCGGCTTTCGTTCTGTAATGAACCCATCGAAGTTAATTTTGAAGCACTGGTTACCGTCAATGGCGATTATCAGTACGAATGGCTACGCGATGGCGTAATTGTTGGTACGGATAGTGCTTATACCGCAGTGGACACTGGATATTATCAGGTAAAAGCGACTAATACTTATGGTTGTAGCGACACAGATGGCATCGTTAGGGTAAAAGAATATTGTGTGCCTGTTGGCGGTATCGATCCCGATCCCAATCCAACAATCGGCATAAGTTTGGCTTGCCCAAGTTTGAATATTATTATCACATCTACTATAAAATGTGATTCCTTTATTTTTACTTCCAATGCAACCGCACCCATCGTGCCGGGCACGGAATATTGGCGCGTTCGGCGGCAGGGCTTTGATGATTTGGCGAGTTTCAGTGGGATCTCTACGTTAAATTATAAATTTCCTAATGCGGGCAAATATATTATACAACTTACCATGAGATTGACCGATGGCAGTTATTGCAATATTGCTAATCTAGTAGATGTATTGGTAAGGGCTCAATTCAGTCTGTTACCGGGCTGTAAAGATTCTCCGACCCAATTTAAAGATGAAAGTACATTTTTGCCAGATGCTCCAGCATACTCCACTTGGCATTGGGATTTCAATGATTTTGCTTCGGCCAATACCGATACCTCAGTGTTAATCAATCCCGTTTGGTCTTTTTCAGGTACCAGCGTTTATAAAGTACAACTTACTGTAACAACAATTACTGGTTGTACCTCCTCGGCAACCGTGTCCGTTAATATACCTGATGCACCTGTTTTTACTTTAACACCTCAAGCACAGACATGCGCAGGCACATCTACCGCCATTGAGGCTGGTGTTAGCAATAATATTATAGATTTATCTTGGAATTTTGGCGATCCGAGTTCTGGACCATTAAATATGTCCACGGGTAATACTGCATTTCACCAATATAATACAGCAGGAACATATAATATTGAAGCCACTGCCACCGCTGTAAGTGGCTGTAAAAGTAAACAAACCGTACCCATTGTTATTGGCCCCAATACTTTAGGTGGCAGTATTACACCTGCACAATCGACCATTTGTGAAGGCGTACCCTTCACCCTTAATGCACCAGACGGAGGCGCAGCGGCGGACTATATTTGGTCGGATGGCAGCACCACCAATACCCTTGCTGTAACGCAAGAAGGAGTTTATACCGTTACTATTTCTACACCGAATGGTTGTACTTATACCACGGCCAAAACAGTTCAGGCCAACCCTGCACCCGATGGCATCATAATAGGCCAAATCTATAATGAAGACGATCAACTTGTAGGCATTGTTAATGATATATTGAATGTTTGTAATGGCGAAAATGTATTCCTTGAGGTACGCGATAATGGCAATTACACCTACCAATGGAGTGGCGGCTTGGGCACAGGCGACGACCAATCGTTTACCGACGATCGGGATAATTTACTCACGGTGGGCAATTACAACTATGCCGTTACCATCACCAATACCACAACTGGATGTACCACGGTTACACCGCCATTTACGGTCAATGTGAATCCTGTTCCCGAAGGATTTACGGCTTCGACCGATCAATTTTGTGCCGGAACGCCCAGTCTTGTGACTTACAACGGGCCACAACCTCCCGAATGGCTTTTCTTTTGGAATAACGGCGAAATAGGTCCCTCCTTTACCACCAAAGACCCCGGCAAATTTTTTGTAAAAGTAATCAATCAATACCAATGTAGTGCCGAAAGTAACATCGTAATTATTCACCCAGGCCCCAATATTGCAGCCATTCCCGGTGGTTGCCATACCCTTTGTGCCGCCGATACGTTGTGTGTCAATCCCATCCCCGATATTTCGAGTTGGCAATGGTATTTCAATGGTGTTCCTATTTCGGGCGCAACCACCCCCAATTTAGTAGCACTCGAAACCGGTACTTACTATGTTGCCGTGAGCGATACAATGGGTTGTAATGCCATCAGTGATCCACTGGACTTGACCCTTTATATCGGCACTGGCGATCTTTTTGCAAAGGTATGGAGCGATGTAAACGACAATGGTATCATCGATCCTGCTGATACCTTAATCAATGGTATTGCTTTAAATTTATGGAAAAATGACACCTTGCAACAGAGTAACAGCACTGTAAACGGAGCAGTTGTTTTCCCTGATATTTCAGCAGTTTCATACACCGTTACTTTGGATAGTGCCGCGCTTCCGATCTATTGGGATATCGTAATTGGCCAACAAGAGGCTGTATTACTTGGTTGTGGTGCCAAAACAACCACAGGTTTCTTATTGCACAAAAAAGCATGTACGATTCCCATTACAACGATCACTAAAAATGTTTGTGTAGGAGAAAGTTATACCTACAATGGCATTAGTATTCCGGCTGGTAGTACGCAGACATTTACCACACAAAACGCTTATTTATGCGATTCTACGGTGCAGGTGAATGTCGTACCATTTCCGATGGCGGCCTCGCTTAGAACGGAAAAAGTATGCCCATCAGGCACATTTACGTACGAAGGAACGGCCATTCCAGTGGGTACTTCGCAGGTGTTTACCCTAACTAATCCAGCAACGGGCTGCGATTCGATGGTGACGATTCAAGTGGTGGCTTTACCAATCGCGACAACGAATAGAACCGAAAAAGTATGCCCATTGGGCACATTTACGTACCAAGGAACGGCCATTCCAGTGGGTACTTCGCAGGTATTTACCCTAACCAATCCAGCAACGGGCTGTGATTCAATGGTGACCATTCAAGTGGTGGCTTTACCAATCGCTACGACGAGTAGAACCGAAAAAGTATGCCCATTGGGCACATTTACATACCAAGGAACGGCCATTCCGGTGGGTACTTCGCAGGAATTCACACTAACCAATCCGCTAACAGGCTGCGATTCGATGGTGACGATTCAAGTGGTGGCTTTACCAATCGCGACGACGAATAGAACCGAAAAAGTATGCCCATTGAGTACATTTACGTACCAAGGAACGGCCATTCCGGTGGGAACTTCGCAAGAATTTACCTTAACCAATCCAGCAACAGGCTGCGATTCGATGGTGACCATTCAGGTGGTGGCGCATACTATTCCCAATATACAAAGCAGCGTGGAGGCTTGTGAAGGTGCTTTTTATGATTACAATGGCACATTAGTATTGGCGGGTACTACGGCAACCTTTACATTACTACATCCAGATACTGGTTGTGATTCGGTTGTACAACTGACCGTGGCCGCTTTACCGCTCCAAATGACGGATATTTCGGTCAATATTTGCCCAAATGACACCTATTCGTACAATGGACAAGAACTGGCTGCTGGCCAAACCTACGAATTTCATTTTACCACCCAACAAGGGGAATGCGATTCTACGGTTTTTGTCACCGTTGAGCCGTGGCCAACTGCGGTATTTAGCCTCTTGGCTACGCCCTCCTGCCCGAATATGCCTACGGGTGCAATCGAGATCGGTAACCTCACCGGAGGTACAGCACCCTTTACATTTAGTATCGCACAAGATAACCTTGTTTGGCAAAATGAACCGTTATTTGAAGACTTATTGGCGGGTCAAGCGATTGTTTTGGTGAAAGATGACCATGATTGCATTTTTTCGGATTCCATTGATGTGATCTCGTCAGTGCCATTAAGTCTTGAATTGCCCGAAACGGTACGCCTGCCTTGCGATACGCCGTTTGTCGTATTGCAACCGCAATGGAGCGGTGATACCAATGGCCTCGAATGGTTGTGGAATACAGGTGCTACAACCCCCAAAATAAAAGCAACGGATGATGGTATTTTTACTTTGCAGGTTAAGAACAACTGCGAAACGCTCAGCCGTTCTACCGAAGTAATTTGGGCCGATTTACCAGAGGATCAGTCTATTGTTTATTTGCCCAATGTAGTGGCTCCAGAAGACGAAAATGCGGTAAATGCAGTATTTATCCCGATGTTTGCATCCAATATTCAGGTATTTTCTTACAAGATGGAGGTGTTCGACCGTTGGGGAAGCCTAGTTGCGCGCAGTACGGATTTGGGGAGCGGCTGGGATACAAGGGATGCCGTTCGCAAACAAAATTTAGCCGCTACGGGTGTTTACATGTGGTGGCTTACCGCAGAAATAGAATGGTGCGGGCGGCGTATGGAGTTGAAACGCAAAGGGGATGTGACGGTGGTGCGGTAGAAAGTAGTCCGCTTCATTTTTCCAAAAAGTCCAAATCTTTGCCATAAGTTTCATCCATAAACCAAGCCGCTATTTCCGCCAACAAAAACAATATAACCCCGGTTACCCATGCGCCAGTAAGGTAATCGCCAAAGGCAGTACGCAACCCTTGAAACAAGAGGATAATCAAGGGCAATGACCCACGTACCATATTGGGAATACTGATCGCTGCCGAAGCCCTTAGATTAGTACCAAATTGCTCTACGCCCATGGTTAAATACACCACATTGAACCCCGCACCAAAGCCCAAAGCAAAACAAATCCAGTAAAATTGGGCGCTTGAACCGTGTTGCAAAAAGAACAGTACGACCAATGCCATGGTCAAACGCAGGAAGATAAAATAGGTTTTTTTACGGCTTTTCAGGCGTTCGCTCAGCCACCCTACGGCCACATCACCAAGGCCAACACCGAGATAAAGGCTCATAATGGCCTTGCCGGGATCGATACCTTCAATACCAAATGCTTTGCCAAATTGATCGGAAAATGTCACCAAAATACCGATAATATACCACACTGGCAAACCGATAAGGACACATTGTAAGTACTTGATAAACCGCTGTTTATCGTTAAAAAACATCAAAAAATTGCCGCGCTCCACGGTGCTTTCTTTTACGTCTTTAAACAAACTACTTTCAAACACTTGCACCCGCAACACCAGTAGCAACAAACCCATACCACCACCGATATAAAAGCAAGTACGCCAATCAAAATACTGTTTGATAAAAAAGGCAAATACCGCGCCGAGCACCCCAAAACCAGCGATTAAACCCGCTGCTAAACTCCGCTTTTCTTTGGGTAATTGCTCGCTTACGAGGGTGAGCCCCGCGCCCAATTCGCCCGCCAAACCAAAACCAGCAATAAACCGCAACACCATATACTGCGGAATACTCGTCACCATTCCATTGAGGATATTGGCCACAGAGTACAGCAGAATAGAGCCAAAAAGCACGCTTAAACGCCCTTTTTTGTCGCCAATTACCCCAAAAAAGATACCTCCCAGCAACATACCGATCATTTGGATACTAATGAGTCTCTCGCCTTCTGTTACGATTAATTCGGGAGTAAGCCCCAAATCACCAAGACTGGCCTTGCGGATAATGGCAAACAGCAGCAGATCATACACATCGACAAAAAAGCCAAGGGCACTGACAATAACGGATAATTGGAGGATAGTCGCGGGTTTATTTGACATGGTTATAAGATACTAATAAATGTAAAAACGGCTGCAAACGTAGGTTGGAATCGTGGAATAAGTATGTATTTCTTGTAAAATATTATGCATCGTACCAACAAA
>JBEAVK010000139.1:0-9176 GCA_041160955.1 Bacteroidota bacterium | reverse complement strand
TTAAAGAGGCGACTCAAACAAATAAAGCAATTTTTATGGGCTTTGTTACTACTTTCGGTGTAGAGCAAAATGAGCATTCAATGGCCTTGGTGCAAAATAATTTGACCATGGATGTATTATTTGACGAATAAGAACTGGCGTATATCTTTTACCTTCTTAAAAGTTTTAAACTTTCAAGAAGGTAAAAGATTAAACCTGCGTTTCGTAATAATGCTCGGCCAAGCCAAAACGGTGCTCCGGCGCACGGCTTTCCAGAAGATGAAAATCGGTGGGTTTTAGCCCCGTAAAGGCTTAGTAATCGCGCACCAAATGCTGATAATCGTACTAGTTACAATCAAATGGTGCGGTTACTTTTACCATAGCCAATCCAACGGTATGCACTAATGGCTTTTCGTTCCTAGTGCACACAATTAGTATCCCGCTATAATACTAAAAAACGTATTACTTACTATTGAGCCATGCAGTATTACGCTTCAAATTTATGGTATCGCGGATGCATATTGTGCCAATCCTTAGGCTTTGGATTGTGGTGTTTATATAAAAATCATTATTTTAATTTGTTTGGCAAATAGAAGTGGATTGGGTAAGGAGAGATACTAAGTATTTGAACAAAATACCTGTTTTTTTGACTCGAAACTACTGGCTAAGCCATACCTGTGGCATTATGATTTCTGTGTAAAACGGTTACATTGGAGTGCAAGATGCAATCAGTTTTTTTGAAAGTAACAAAAGTAACAAACGGATTTATATTCCCAAGCGACCTTTGCACTATTAATTATCATTATTTTTTAACAAGGTTTATTTTATGCTTTTCTGTTGAAAAATTTCACAGTATATTTAATGTATTTAAAATTTTAAAATATGGCATCAATTACAGTAGATGTGCGCTCACCCGAAGAATGGTTGCATGATGGTCATGCAGAATGTTCGGTTAATTACCCGTTAGATGAATTTCCTTCTCATATCGAAAGTTTGCGGGCTTATGATAAAGTTATTTTGGTATGCCGCAGTGGTAATCGAGCAAATTACGCTATGGATTTGCTTCAAAAAGCAGGTATCAAAAACGTTGAAAATAAAGGATCTTGGCAAAATGTAAATTGCGCTACAATCACAGGCGAAGATAGGCCACGAAAAGAAAAAATAGATGTACCCCGAACGGAATCTTTGAAAGTGCTTATTCCTACGGACTTTTCAGTGCAAGCAGAATATGCCTATATTATGGTTCAACGCTTGGCAGAACGGGCGATGATTGATATTCACTTTGTGCATGTTCTTGACGTGCCTGATACTGTTTCGTTGGATAAAAATGGGAATATTGAAACCTGCGGTGAGATTGATTTAAATTATGTAATTGCTCAAAAAAACATTGTAGAAACAAAACTTAATCATCTGAAAACACTACATGGCGAGCAGATTCAAACGCATTTGATACTTGGTAAAATAACACAATCCGTGGTTGCATTTGCAGAAGAAAACGAGTTTGATCTAGTTGTCATGGGCACAAAAGGGGCTTGGGGTATTAAGGAATTATTATCAGGAACGGAAGCGCAAAGTATTGCAAGGCGTTCAAAAGTGCCTGTTTTGACTTTAATGTGCGACCGATCGGATTTAAATATTGAAAATATCCTTTTAGTACATGATTTTACAAAAAATGAAAAAGCAGATTTACATTTGATTCGTAAACTGGCAAAGGCGTTTAACACAAAAATACACTTTTTGCAAGTGGTGGGTAGCCAAACGGATCATGAGAACCAAGCGACTTCAAACGCAATGAAAAAATTTGCTTCTGACAATAATTTGATAGATATTGAGACGCATATCGTCAAAGATAGTGATGTTGAAAAAGGGGTAAAACATTTTGAGCAATTGAGTCGAATGGATATTATTTGTATAGGAACGCATGGCAAAGGTGGTTTTTTCCATAAAAGTGCGACTGAAAAATTGATTAATCATTTATTTAAGCCAATTATTTCGTATCATTTAGAATAGTACCCCTTTTTTAAAATAATAACTTTTACAAACAAATAAGTATTTAAATGTTAGAATTAATTAAGCAAACATGGTCTTGGTGGTTTTCAGGTGCTGCGATAGCGAGTATCATGTTTTTTATGCTCTATTTCGGACAGTCCTTTGGTTTTTCATCTAATTTAAGAACGATTTGCTCGGCTGTAGGCTGTGGCAAGTCTGTGAAATTTTTTGATTTTAACTGGAAAAGCCAAATGTGGAATCTCGTATTTTTGGTAGGTGCGGTCATTGGTGGTTTTATTACGAATCAATTTTTATCAAATGGCGCACCTGTGAGTATTTCTGCTGAAACGATACAAGATCTCGCAAAAATGGGTATTTCTGCACCTGTTTCAGCACAACCAGACGAGTTATTTAGTGTTCAAGCCATTTTTAGTTTAAAAGGTTTTTTAATATTAGCAATTGGTGGTTTATTGGTCGGTTTTGGCGCGCGATACGCAGGTGGCTGCACGTCTGGTCACGCGATTAGTGGATTGTCCGACCTTCAATTGCCGTCATTGATTGCCGTTATTGGCTTTTTTATTGGTGGTTTATTAATGACTTTTGTATTATTTCCATTCATATTTTAAACCCTTAAAAAGAGGTTTTAATTAAAACACAATCATGAAATTTATAAAATTCCTTATATTGGGTATTGTTTTTGGTATCGTAATGGCAAAATCGGAGGCGTTTTCGTGGTATCGGATTCAAGAAATGTTCCGTTTTCAAGCATTTCATATGTATGGTATCATCGGCACAGCCGTTGTGCTTGGCGTATTGGGTGTATTCTTAATTAAAAAATTCCATATAAAGGATTTTTACGGCAACCCTATTACCTTTTACCCGAAAGAAAAATCCATTATCCGTTATTTGTTGGGCGGAACAATTTTCGGCCTAGGTTGGGCATTGAGCGGGGCTTGTCCAGGCCCAATGGTCGTTAATATAGGATATGGTTATTTTGGAATGATAGTCGTATTCTTTTTTGCTATTGTTGGTACATACCTATATGGCTATTTGAAAGATAGATTACCAAATTAAATCGCTTTTTCCAATTTTTTTCTATTTTTTTAATCAAATGTTTCAACCTTTTAAAAGAAAATGACGACCTATGGAAAAGGGAATCAAAAACAGTTTCTGATAGATGGTAGTAAAACACCTCATAGCGTTCCTCTATGGCTTGGGGCTACTATAATTGTTTGTTTGGATTGGGCAATATAGTACATAATAACATCAATGTGGTGAAATAGATTATCGCTATTCACCCTTAATCCTATAATATAATCCGTTTTTGTTAAAAAAATGACATACGTAAAAATACGCATATTAATAGTTGCGTTTATTTTGGGTTTTAGTGCGACTACCAAAGCCCAGCATCAGGAAGTGCATGAAAAACCAGGCATCTGGAAAGGTAAACAAAACCAGACCGAAGATACAACTTCGCTACTAAGTGCCTTCAAAAAAGGACAGTTTCACGGTCACTTCAGGTATTATTTTATGGCAACCGATAATGATCGAAATTTATCGGATTATTATGCCAATGCCGCAGGCGGTGGTGTTCGGTTCGAAACCGCAGCGTTTCATGGATTTCAATTTGGCGTAAGTGGTTTTTATATCTTTAATTTAGGTTCAAGTAATTTTGCAAAACCCGATGCTACAACGGGTCAAATGAACCGCTATGAAATCGGTTTATTTGACCATGAGGACCCCACAAATGGAAATAATATTGACCGTTTAGAGGAGTTTTTTTTTAAGTATAATTACCGAAAATCGTCCCTTACTTTTGGAAAGCAGCTTTTAAATACGCCTTTTATCAACTTGCAAGACGGTCGTATGCGCCCAACAGGTGTGGAGGGTATTTGGGCGCAAATTGACGAAATTAAAAACACAAAAATTGAAGGCGGTTGGCTCTATTCCATTTCGCCACGAGGTACAACAGAGTGGTATAGCGTTGGAGAATCTATTGGTCTGTATCCCGTCGGTGTCAACGCCGAGGGGATAAAATCAGGCTACGCTGGGCAGTTGGAAAGCAAAGGCGTGGGGATGTTAGGTATATCAATAAAAGCAAATGAGATTTTAAAACTGCAAGCATGGGAAGTGTATGCAGAAAATTTGTTTAATACCACCATGTTGCAAGTGGACGCAGAACTCCCTTCAAAAAACAGATCAAAATTCCTTGTTGCAGGGCAGTTTATTCGGCAGGATGCCGTGAAAGAGGGAGGTCATGAAGACCCGCTAAAATCTTATTTTGAAAAAGGCGGAAAGGCTATCTCGTTTGGTGTAAGAGTTGGTTGGAAAAACAAAACTTGGGAGACCTCTGTTAACTACAATAGGATTACCGCTGCGGGGAGGTATCTTATGCCAAGAGAATGGGGGAGAGAGCCGTTTTTTACTTTTATGCCGCGTGAAAGAAATGAAGGTTTGGGTGATGTGAATGCTATAATGGGTAAAATAAACTATAACATACCCCAAAAACGCCTAAAAACAGCAATAGCAGTAGGCTATTACGATTTGCCTGATGTTAAAAACTATAGGCTTAATAAATACGGACTGCCTTCTTATGCGCAAATAAATATTGATATTCGTTACTCATTTGTAGGAGTATTAAAAGGTCTGGAGGCACAATTGTTATTCGTTCATAAAATAAACCAGGGAGAGACCTATAATAATGATAGATTTGTGATTAATAAAGTCAATGTGACACTTTATAATTTTATATTAAATTACCATTTTTAGGTCAAAAAACAGGTAAAAAACAATCAATGATACTCAAAATGATACTAAACAGACAACTAACAGCGATATTTGAACCCAATCTTATTAAAGAAATTGAAGCATTAGGGGAGCCTAAAATATTTAAAGAAGGCGATGTCATCATGGATTATGATAAATATATCCAAATGATGCCCTTTATTGTGAAAGGAACGGTAAAAGTATTGCGCAAAGATGATAATGGAAAGGAATTACTGCTTTATTACCTGTCAAGCACCGAAAGTTGCTCCATGGCTTATAGTTGTTGCATGGAAGCAAAAAAAAGTGAGATCCGCGCAATCGCCGAAGATGACGTTGAGTTGATCGGTATTCCTCATGGCAAATTGGACGAATGGTTGTGTAAGTATCCGTCATGGAAAAGATACATCATGCGCAGTTTCAACGAGCGTTTTAATGAAATGCTCAAGTCTATTGAAAGCATCGCTTTTCAAAAATTAGACCAACGTCTTATCCAATATTTAAAAGAAAAACAACGCCTTTCTGGGTCTAGTATCGTAAAAGCATCGCATTATCTTATTGCTGATGAAATGGCAACTTCTAGGGTAGTTATTTCTCGTTTATTGAAACAACTTGAGAATGATGGAAAAGTTATTTTGTACCGCAACGAAATAAAACTCCTGAAGGCCATTAATGATTAGAAATACCTCTGGACAGAGGGTAAATAACAAAGCGTATCAGTCGTCTGATAGATATTCTTTGTTTTTTATAAAAACTCAGTTACTTCCATTTCGGCTTAAAAAAGTCAATTGCTCGCCTTGTTTGGGGATTGTAACAATTGTCACAATGTTTAGATTTTAGGCTACATACCTTTGTCCTATTATTTTGACACCGTTCTTTAAATCAATGTCAATTCAAAAATTAATTCAAATAATATGGGTATTTTAGGACTTCTTTTAGCTGTTATTGTCGGTATTTCGTTAGGTTTGATCGGTAGTGGCGGCTCTATACTGACAGTGCCGATACTCGTATATGTCATGGGCGTTGAACCTGTTTTGGCCACAGCGTATTCACTATTTATCGTTGGTACAACAGCTTTAGTGGGCGGCGTTCAGGCTGCCACTCAGAAAAAAGTAGATTTTAAAACGGTACTCATATTTGGTATTCCGTCTATCACCGCAGTTTTTTTAACCCGCCTGTGGTTAGTGCCACTTATTCCGAAACACATCCTGACTGTTGGCTCTTTTGTTGTAACTAAGCCCATAGCTTTGATGGTTTTATTTGCGGTTGTTATGATAG
The DNA here is from genome assembly GCA_041160955.1 of Bacteroidota bacterium. Classification (GTDB taxonomy): domain Bacteria; phylum Bacteroidota; class Bacteroidia; order Chitinophagales; family Saprospiraceae; genus M3007. Next base: position 3,167 of record JBEAVK010000139.1, on the reverse strand, counting down.
CGGCTTCTATCTCCATGATATTACCAAATAAAAAAACTGTTGTAACCGATGAAAATACGCCTATGCATTACAACTATCCGATGATCCTTTTAGAGGGGGCAGTTGTTGGTATTTTGACTGGGTTAGTGGGTGCTGGTGGCGGTTTTTTGATTATCCCCGCCTTGGTTTTATTGGCTAAAATGCCTATGAAATTGGCGGTTGGTACATCCCTTTTCATTATTGCCGCAAAATCTTTAATTGGTTTTGTAGGCGACATGCAAGGCGATGAAGTAATAGATTGGATACTTTTGGGCAGTTTCACACTAGCGGCAGTCATCGGTATTTTTGTGGGGATATTCCTCTCTAAAAAAATTGCGGGTGATAAATTAAAAACTGCTTTTGGTTGGTTTGTATTGGTAATGGGAATTTATATCATTGTAAAAGAGTTGTTTTTGAAGTAATATAAGATGCGTGTACACAATTAATCAACATTTTCAACTCGGCCTTTTTGCGCCCACTCCGAATGTCAAACGATTTCATCCGAAAAACGATGGAAATTTTAAAATTTAAACTTTTAATTTTTAATAAAAATAAATAATGGATAATCAAGTTGCGTATTCAATGCCACGTATTGGCGACAAAGCACCCGATTTTAAAGCGACCACAACAACGGGTGATATTCAGTTTTCTGAATACAATAAAGGGAGCTGGGTTGTTTTCTTTTCACACCCCGCTGATTTTACCCCCGTTTGTACAACAGAAATGAGTGGTTTTGCAAAAGAAAAAGATTTTTTTGCTAGTAAAAACACCAAACTTATGGGTTTGAGTATTGACAGTATTCATGCACATATTGCTTGGGTCAATGCCGTACACGAAAAAACTGGCGTTTTATTTGAGTTTCCGATTGTTGCCGATATTGACATGAGTGTATCAAAATTGTATGGTATGCTTCAACCCGGCGAAAGCGAAACTGCCGCTGTAAGAGCCGTTTTTATTATGGATACTGAAGGAAAGGTGCGCTTAATTATGTACTACCCTCTCAATGTCGGAAGAAATATGGCAGAAATTAAACGCGCTTTAATTGCGCTTCAAACATCTGATGAGTATAAAGTGGCTATGCCTCTTGACTGGGAGCCAGGCGATAAAGTTATAGTAGGTGCGCCCAAAACTGTTGCCGCCTTAGCAGAACGCAAGGCAAGTGATTTGGAAATGGTAGATTGGTATTTGGCGAAGAAATCTTTATAAATACCGTGAAAGAAGTAAAACAACAAACCAATAAATCAAAAAACGCCAGTAAGTAACAGGTTTTTTGCGAAAGTAAGGGTTTTCGTTTCGAAATGTAACAAAAGTCGCCATTTCAATACAGAAATAAGCGCCACTTTTGTACCATAAATTACATCATTTTTTTAAAAAATATATAACATGTTTTTTCAACACGTATATGATAAAAGTTTAGCGCAAGCCAGTTATTTCATTGGTTGCCAAAAAACAGGCGAAGCCATCGTCATTGATGCCAAACGAGATATTGATACTTATCTCGAAATTGCGAAGCAAAATAACATGAATATCACGCATCTGACGGAAACACATATTCACGCTGATTTTTTGACAGGTACAAGAGAATTAGCCGCTGTAACGGGGGCTAAAATGTACCTTTCAGATGAAGGTGGCGAAGGTTGGTTATACGAATTTGCGCACGAAGGCTTAAAGGACGGTAGCGTTATTAAAGTGGGTAACTTGACACTTGAAGTGTTACACACGCCAGGTCACACCCCCGAAAGTATCTCTTTTCTGTTGACCGACCACCCCGCAACGAAGCAACCAGTTATGTTATTTACAGGTGATTTTGTGTTTGTTGGTGATGTTGGAAGACCCGATTTGCTTGAAAAAGCCGCTGGTTTTACCGGTACAGCCGATGCTGGTGCGCTCGAAATGTACAAATCCATCAACAAATTCAGTAACATTCCTGACTATGTCCAAGTATGGCCGGGGCATGGAGCAGGCTCGGCTTGTGGCAAGGCATTGGGTGCAGTACCTAGTACAACCGTTGGCTACGAAAAAGTAAGAAACTGGGCATTGCAATACGAAAATGACCGCGACGGCTTTGTAAAATTTCTTTTGGCAGACCAACCTGAGCCGCCAAAGTATTTTGCCATGATGAAAAAACTAAATAAAGTTGACCGTCCATTGTTAACTTCTGTCCCCAAACACGCACAGCTATCAGCGTCAAGTTTTGCGGAGGCCATGAATAAAGGTATTAAAGTCATTGATACACGTAGCAAAGCAGATTTTGCCCAAGGACATATCGTTGGCAGCATCAATATCCAAGGAAATAATGCTTTTGCAACTTGGATGGGTTGGTTTTTGACCTACGAAGAACCGTTTATTTTGGTCGCTGATGAAGATAAAATGGACGACCTTACGCGCAAATTGATGCGCATCGGTTTGGATAATATTTATGGTTTCATAACATCTGATGTAGCAGCGATGGGTTTACCACTTGCAAAAAGTGAAATTATTTCGATAGAAGAGTTTAAAACACTTTTGAATAAAACCGATGTTCAAATCATTGATGTCCGTGGCGTTTCTGAGTTCAATACGGCTCATGTGAAGGGTGCTGAAAATATTTTTGTCGGCACTTTGCCTCAAAATATAGAAAAATTGAGTAAAGATAAGCAAATCGTAATTCATTGTCAAAGTGGTGATAGAGCCACGATTGCAACATCATTGCTTGCTAAATATGGTTTCAACAACGTAAAAAACTATTCAGGCGGTATGAACGAATGGGTCAATCAAGGAAATTCCGTTTTTTCGGAAAATTAATGTTTGGATTAAATTTGGAATCAGGCACGTTTTTTTAAGTTACGTTCTAGCGGCCGGAAAGGATTGTATGGGCGATGTTGTTTTTTGTTAAAATTTAATAGAAAACAACATCGTCCTTAGTTGCAGTGCGGCCATTTTATCTTCCCATAATATACCGTATTATTACCCGATTTTATTATCATGTTTTACGCATTTTTAGCGATACTTGCGTACGGCTATTGATGTCGAGTTTTGTAAATACTCATTTCAGGTGCGTCTTTACGGTATTGATCGAGACAAAATGCTTTTCACTTATTTTTTCATTGCTTAAGCCTTCTACTACATCAATTAATATTTCGTATTCTTTGGGAGTGATCCGGTCGAAT
>JBEAVK010000137.1:0-13556 GCA_041160955.1 Bacteroidota bacterium | reverse complement strand
TATATTATACTCAACGAAATACTTTTTTACTTTACCTTTATACTCAATCACATTTTAGTCACAAGTACATTGAAAAAACTATTTATTTATACCTTTGTTGTAAACCTACTTTTATTAGGTTGTAGCCGCACCAGCACCACTATGCAAAAAATAACCATACCCTTTGAACAGAACCCCAACCAAACCCTTACTTACTCCGAAATAATTGATTGCTATCAAAAAATGGCGACCATTTATCCCTCTAAATTACACCTGACGACGATGGGAAGTACAGATATTGGCGAACCAATGCACGTAGCCGTATTGTCTAAAGATGGTGTATTTGATCCAGAAAAAATTAGACAATCGGGCAGACGTATCCTATTGATTAACAATGGCATACACCCAGGTGAACCCGAAGGTATTGACGCGACCATTCTCCTATTACGCGATCTTTTAACCAAAACTGAATACGAGCGTTTTCTGGATCATCTTGTCGTTGTTTTTATCCCTGTTTATAATGTGGACGGTTGTATCAACCGCAATTCCCATAGCCGCGCAAATCAAAATGGCCCAGAAAGTTATGGTTTTCGAGGTAATGCGCGCAATTACGACCTTAATCGCGATTTTGTAAAAACCGATTCCAGAAATGCCAAGGCTTTTAACGCCATTTTTAGCCACTGGATGCCCGATATATTTATTGATAACCATACCAGTAATGGTGCCGATTATCAATACACCATGACACTGATTCCAACTTTGCACAGCAAATTAGAACCGCCATTAGGTGAATTTTTGACCACCAAAATGCTACCGTTCCTGTACAGAAACATGAAAGAACGCAAATGGGAAATGATTCCTTATGTGGATACTCCTGGCCCAACACCCGAAACAGGTATCGTCAATTTTTGTGATTATGGTCGTTATTCTACTGGGTATGCTGCACTTTGGAATACTATTGGATTTATGCCCGAAACGCACATGCTTAAACCATTTGCTGATCGACTAGAGAGTACGCGGCAATTTATGGAGGTTGTGATCGCATTTATCCACGAAAACCATGCAGAAATTGGTAAAAAACGTGCAGAAGCCTTTGATTTGACCAAAAAGAAGACGCAGTTCCACTTGGATTATGCCATGGATGCCTCCCGCCACGATTCCATTTTATTCAAAGGTTACGAGGCCAAATACAAGCCTTCGGAAGTCAGCGGGCTACCGCGTTTATGGTACGACCGCTCGGCACCTTACGAAAAAATGATCCCTTATTACAATTATTTCAATCCGACCATCAGCATAGATAAACCCACAGCCTATATTGTACCGCAGGCTTGGGAAAATGTCATACAACGCCTTGAAAATAACCAAGTTAGCATGACTCGATTAACAGAAGATTTGACCATAAAAGTAGAATCCTACAAGATAGGTGCCGTTAAAAACAGAGAAGCGTGGGAGGGCCATTATTACCATTCCAAGGTAGAGGTAGAAAAACTGAGCCACGACCGCAAGTTTTACAAAGGTGATTATGTCATTTATGTCAATCAAAATGCGAACCGCTATATTGTAGAAACATTGGAACCCAAAGCCCCCGATTCTTATTTCGCTTGGAATTTCTTCGATCCAATCCTGATGCAAAAGGAATATTTCTCCGATTATGTATTTGAAGATACCGCTGCAAAGTTCCTAAAAGATCATCCAGATGTAAAAACGGCTTTGGAAACAAAGAAAGCCGCTGACCCAGAATTTGCCAATAATGCCGATGCTCAACTCGATTGGGTTTACCGCCAATCCCCTTGGTACGAGCCTATGCACCGCATTTATCCAGTAGCCAGACTTGTTGACGAAGCCGCAATACAGCAGGTGTTAAAAAGTGTTAATCAACTTAAAAAGTAAATTCATCCACTTATTTGTTAATTTTATAGAAAAAAAAGTTTGATCTTTGAGTTTATAGCGAACGTTGCAGGATATTTAATAAATTAAGCTATACAATAAACATCAATCGTTTTTCTATGAAGAAGCATTTATTTACACTTTCCGTCCTTTTACTTGGCGTTGTTTCAACCAGTTTAGTGCGTGCGCAGGAGGTATGGTCGTTACAACGGTGCATCGGTTTTGCATTGGATCAAAACCTGACCATCAAACAGGGGCAGGCTACACTCAAAACCGCAGAATTAACCCAAAGCCAAGCCAAGGCGGCGCGCCTGCCTAACGTAGGGGCAAATTCCAATATAGGCAGACAATTTGGTAGAACCATTGACCCAAGTACAAACGGGTTCATCAACCAAGCGGTAACAACTAATAGTCTCAACTTAAATGCGAGTGTTCCGCTCTACAATGGTGGACAAATCAACCAAAGCATCCATCAGGCCAAAATAGATGCAATGGCCGCTGCCGCAGATTTAGAACAGACGACCAATAGTTTGGCTCTGCAAGTTGCCTCCGCTTACTTGACGGTTTTGCTCAACCAAGAGCAATTAGAAAACACTAAAAATCAAGTAGAACTCAGCCGCAAACAATTAATCAATACCCAAAAACTCGTCGATGCGGGTAATTTACCACTCGTTGATCGGTATAATGTGGAAGCGCAAATTGCACGCGAAGAGCAAAATGTGGTAACCGCCGAAACGAACTTGGATCTTTCGTTCCTAAGCCTCAAGCAATTGATGCAGATGGAACCAGATTTTCCGCTCCAATTGGAAAGCCCCGATGTGAGTACTGATAATTTGGACGCATTAACCACTATGACGCTGTCAGGGGTATATGAAACAGCCAAAAACACACAACCATCCATCAAAGCCAGCGAATTAAGGGTAAATAGTGCCGAAGTAGGCATTAAAGTGGCACGTGCTGGATACTTACCGAGTGTCAATCTTTTTGGTAGTATGAGCGGATTTTACTCCTCTCAAGCCCAAAACTTTGCCATTGATAACGCAGCTCCACCAGTGACTGGAAGTACCCGATTCTTTAGTATTGCCGGATCAGCACCTACTCCAGTCAATGAAATTTTTCCCGCTTTTAGTCGTAGTGATGTTCCATATTTCGAACAACTAGAGACTACATTTGGTCAAAGTGTAGGGCTCCAAATTAGTGTCCCTATTTACCAAAATGGCCGTGTACGCCTTGCCGTAGAGCGTGCGAAATTATCCGTACTTAACGCACAACTCCAAAGCAACCAAGCACAACAACAACTCAAAAACGATATTCAAACGGCTTTGGCCAATGCTCGAAATGCCAAAAAACAGCTGGAAGCATCACAAAAAACGTACGAAGCCACGCAATTGGCCTTTACCAATACCGAAAAACGCCACGCCATAGGAGCCGTAAACTCCTTGGAACTCAATACCTCAAAAACAAACTTTGACAATGCCGTCAATAACCGTACTGTAGCGCGCTACAACTACGTTTTTAGGGCAAAAATCCTCGAATTCTATATGGGCAAACCGCTCCTAATGGAACAGAAATAACCTCCTCGCCTTGGATAACAAGCCTTACCAATTGTTATCCAAGGCATAAAAATGGATTACATAACGCAAACGCAATTATGACAACGAAGAAAAAAAGAAATTGGCTACCCATCGCTCTAGTCGGTGGCATTATTGCCCTAGTAGGTATAGCCGTTTATCGCGCTCAATCAAAACCCAAAGGCATTGAAGTCTATGTCGAAAATGTCCAAAAACGCACCATCAGTGAAACGGTTAGTGCTAGTGGCAAAATTTTCCCTGAAACAGAGGTCAAAATCAGTTCGGATGTTTCCGGTGAGGTGATTGATCTGTATGTAAAAGAAGGTGATTCCGTCACTATCGGCCAAGTTTTGGCTAAAATACGCCCCGATGAATACCAAAGCGCAATGGAACAAGGCCAAGCATCTGTGGGTACGGCAAGGGCACAACGCGATATTTCTTCGTCCAATATTAATAGCGCGGCTGCTCAAATTGAACAATTAAAAGCCGACCGCAACCGCGCTTTATCTCAATTGGAAGTCGCCAAAAAAGCCTTCCAACGCAGCGAAAAACTCTATAAAGAAGGTGTTATTTCTGCATCTGAATTTGAGTCAATCGAAAATAATATCAAAGCAGCAGAAGCAGGTGTTGCCGTTGCCGATGCTGCTCTAAAAACAGGCGAAACGGGTCTGGTTAATGCAAAAGAAAATGTCCGCGTTGCCGATTTTGGTATCAATAGTGCTAATGCACGCATGAAAGAACTTAAAACGAGTCTTCAAAAAACGATTATTACCGCTCCCGTTAGTGGTATAATCAGCAAACTCAATATCGAAAAAGGAGAACGCGTGGTAGGTACACTTCAAATGACGGGTACTGAAATGATGCGTATCGCCAATTTTGAAAGCATGGAAGTGCAGGTGGATGTCAGCGAAAACGATATCAACAAAGTGGCCGTGGGTAACTTAACAGATATAGAAGTAGATGCTTATTTAGGTCGCAAATTCAAAGGGAAAGTGACCGAAATCGCTAATTCTGCCAGTAATGTGAGTTCTGGTGCTATGACTCTTAATACCGATCAGGTAACTAATTTTGTCGTAAAAATTCGGGTTAATCCAGATTCTTATTCGGATTTAATTAAACCCAACAAAGCCTATCCATTCCGCCCGGGTATGTCTGCGTCGGTGGATATTTATACCAATACCGTAACGGATGTATTGAGTGTTCCGCTCATTGCTGTAACTACCCGCGAAAAAAAGGAGGTAGTAGATAAAGATGAAAAAGATACTCCCGAAGCCAAAAAAGTAGCATTGACCAATATGGATATTAAGGAAATTGTCTTTGTGCTGAGCGGCGATACCGTTGGCATTAAAGAAGTAAAAACGGGTATCCAAGACAATGATTATATTCAGGTGAGCGGTCTTAACGAGGGCGACAAAGTAGTTACTGGCCCTTATTCTGCCGTTTCAAGAAAATTGGAAGGCGGTAAAAAGGTCAATATTGTTGACAAAGAAGATTTAAAAAAGAAAGCAGAGAAAAACTAAATGCAATACGATGCGATTGTCATAGGAGGCGGCATTTTTGGCTGTTACGCAGCATTGTTTCTAGCGAAAAAGGGCAAAAAAGTATGTCTTTTGGAACGGGAAGCGGCATTATTCCAAAAAGCATCTTTGGTGAATCAAGCGCGTTTGCATGGCGGTTACCATTACCCAAGAAGTATGGGTACTGCTTTGATGAGCGACGAACACAAGGCGCGATTTACCGAAGAACATCGCCCTTTTGTGCTCAGCAATTTTGAAAAATATTACGCTATTGATCGGCATGGTTCCTTTACCGATGCCCGCCAATTTGAGCGTTTCTGCGAAAGACTACAAATTAAATGTGAGCGGGTGTTTATGCATCCGCTCTTTAATTTTGAACGGCTGGAAGCATTATATCTGACCGAAGAATACTCTTTTGATCCGGTGTTACTCGGTACTTTTTATAAGCAACAAATAGCCGATGAGCCGATGATTGACCTGTGCCTGCAATCGCAGGTGTATCATGTACAACAATTGGAGCAAACATGGGTGGTAAAAACACAAGATACCAGCCTAAATCATCAAAAAACATTAAATACGCCGTTGGTCATCAACGCAACTTATGCCGCTACGAATGCCGTCAATCGTTTGTTTGGATTGCCCGATCTGCAATTGACCCACGAAATATCGGAGATGGCTTATATTACTTCTCCTCAATTTGGCAATCGGGGACTTACGGTCATGGATGGCCCATTTGGCTCCATTATGCCTTACGGAAAAAGCGGTTTATTGTCCTTGTCATCGGTAGCTTATACGCACCACAAAATCAGTTATGACCAACTGCCGCGCTTTGATTGTCAAATCAACCATAGCGACTATTGTACGCCCGAAGCACCCGGAATTTGTACCGAATGTACCCACCGCCCCGTATCGAATGCGCAAAAGATGTTGAGCCAAATGCGGCAATATTTTTCAGATCAAGTACAGTTTGACTATTGGTTTTCGTATTTTACCATCAAAAGTAAACTAAAAGCCAGCCATATTGATGATAGCCGCCCGACAGAGATCGCTTTACTCAGCGCATCTCCTCGGTTTTATTGCCTGTTTGCGGGCAAAATTAATTCGATATACGAGGTAGAAAAAATTGATTTAGGAACAGGATCAATTCACCCGTAATTTCCCAATAAACACAGAAATTTCAGGAGAAAGGGACAATCTTATTTTTACCAATAACAAATCTTCTGGCTCTTTAGCGATCTTAGCATGCAGCCGATAAGCCGTACGGATAGATGTAAAAACCATATTACTCAGACTAGTTGTTTTATTTTCCTTAATAATTTGATCCAAACGCTCTATCGGAAAATCCTCATGATTGCCCCTCAGTTCTACTTCCAAAGAGGGACTTAACCGCATGATGAACGAAAAACTGGAAATACTCAAGCCATACGACTCAATTTTGGGAAATTCCTCTAGCCATTTTTCAATAGCCTCTATGGTAGAGTCCATCGCTGCCTGACTTTTTTCCGTTACAATGTCTTTAAGGTTAGCGCCAGTCGATTTGACTGTTTCAAAAAGTGCATTCCATTTTTCGTTCATAATAAAAAGTTGTTTAAATTTATACTGCTTGACTTTATGATGATTTTAAGATGATAACCTTGTACGCCACGCTTTTGTGAACTAAAAAAAGCGAAGCGTCACTCTACGCTTTTGTGGACTCTTGTGTACTTTTGTGGTAGAAAAAAGTGTACGCTAAGTCTATACAACGAGTTACAAATATAAGTAAACCTATAATGTGTACTTACTCGTTCCTCGTATTTTTCCCACCACAAAAGTGCACAAAAGAACACAAAGCGTAGCGTACACCAAAGTTGTACGCTTAATCGCTATAAGTCGTTTAAGTTTAAATAACTCGAATCAAATACTTATTTTTTTTGCCATTATCCAACATAATATATTGGTCAAAAAGCAAATCACTCGTACTTACAACATGCTCCAAAGCAGATATTTTAATTTTATTCACCGAAATACCATTACCCTGAATCGCTTTTTTGGCCTCTCCCCTACTGCTCAAAATACCCGTTCCGACCAATAAATCAACAATATTAATACCACCAATAAAAGCATCCTGCGCCAAATCGACACAAGGAATATCACCGGCGATGGTTTCAATTTGCGCTTTGTCCAAGGCCAATAACGAAGCATTATCCGCTTTTGGATCAAAAAGGAACTTGGATACCGCCACCACCGAATCAAAAGCAGCGTCACCATGAATCCTGCGCGTCATTTCTTCCGCAAAAACCCTCTTGATAGATTGGTTATTTTCATTAGCCTCCAATGCTTCAATTTCAGCCTTACTTTTCAGCGAAAAATAACGCAAAAACTTAGGCAAATCGCGGTCATCAGCATTGATCCAAAACTGGTAAAACTGGTATGGCGAAGTCAACGCACCATCCATCCAAATATTCCCAGCCTCACTTTTACCAAATTTAGTGCCATCCGCTTTGGTCAATAACGGCGTAGTTACCGCATACACTTTTTTCTCTTTGATCTTGCGCGATAGTTCCACCCCGGCGGTAATATTGCCGTATTGGTCACTACCGCCCATTTGCAAAGTAACACCGTGGTGCTCGTTGAGCAGTACAAAATCGTAGCCTTGCAACAATTGGTAACTAAACTCCGTAAAGGAAATACCCGATTCGCTCTCAATCCGGCGCTTCACACTTTCTTTGGAGAGCATATAATTGACCGTAAGGTATTTACCCACATCGCGGAGAAAATCCAATACGTTCATTTGTACATAAAAATCGTAATTATTGACCAAAATAGCCCGATTGGACTTGTTTTCGGAAAAATCGAGCATTTTTTTCACTTGCTCGATCTGACGCGCTGTATTGTTGTCCAGTTCCTCAAAACTTTTCAAATCGCGCTCTTTGTCTTTGCCCGATGGATCGCCAATACGACCAGTAGCACCACCCATTAACACAACGGGTTGGTGGCCAGCGCGTTGCAGAAAAGTAAGCAACATCACCTGCACATAATTGCCAATCGTCAACGATGGCGCAGTAGGGTCAAAACCAATATACCCTTTCACTACACCGCTCATCAAATGTTCTTCCACGCCTGGGGTCAGGTCGTGTATCAATCCCCGCCAACGGAGTTCTTCTATAAAATTTTCCATATTTATTATTTTGCGCAACGCTGTTAGGCACTTGCGTTTTTACGCGCCCAATTCCCGCGCACGATCACGCGCGGCCATTGCACCCGCCATAATATCATTATATAATTCTTTCTCGTTAAAAACGCGCAAAGCCGCCTCCGTAGTTCCACCTTTACTCGCTACTTTTCCAATCCATTCCTGACAGGAGAGATCTGTCTTATTATACAAATCAACTGCACCCGTAAAGGTTTGAATAACAAGGAGTTCTGCTTCGCTCTCGCTAAAACCCATCGTTTGAGCCGACTCGATCATCGCTTTCATAAAATAAAAAACATACGCAGGGCCGGAACCGGAAATGGCCGTTGCAGCGTCGATCATGTCCTCCTTTTCCACGTATAAGGTTTTACCAGTGGTACTCAAAAGGTTTTGCACCATCACCAATTCGATACGCGTTACCGGATCCGTGGAGGTAAATGCCGTGACCCCAGCCCCAATTTGAGCGGGTAAATTCGGCATAGCACGAATCACCTTTTCAACACCAAGTGCCGTCGCAATTTTATCCAACTTCACCCCGGCCATAATGCTAATAAATACCTGATCGGGCTGAATAAATGGCTTAATTTGCTCAAACAGTTGACCCGAATCTTGTGGTTTAACGGCCAAAATTAGCAGATCAGCATGCGGTACACATTGCTGTGGATCGCTAAAAAAACGACCATCGTGGTTTTGACCCAGCAAATGGGCTTTTTCATCGGTGCGGCACAGCACCATCAGTTGTTCGGAAGTGACAATACGGCTTCTCAAAAAACTTTGGCCGTAGGTAAGCCCCATATTGCCCCCGCCGAGTATCAGGATTTTCATTATTTATTTCAATGCGTTGATAATCGTCACAAAATCATCGGCTTTTAAAGACGCGCCACCGATCAAGCCACCATCCACATCAGGTTGGCCGAACAGTTCTGCTGCGTTGGTAGCATTGCAAGAACCGCCATAAAGCAGCGGTGTTGCATCGGCCACAGATGCACCATATTTACCAGCAAGCGCCTTTCTTATTTCAAAGTGCATTTCCTGTGCTTGGTCACTAGATGCCGTTTTACCCGTTCCAATGGCCCAAATCGGTTCATAAGCAATCACAATTTTGCTAAATTGCTCCTCTGTCAGGTGGTACAGACTGGCTTCCAATTGAGTAGCAACATACGATACATGCGTTCCTTCTTCGCGGATTTCGAGCGGTTCGCCACAGCAAAAAATAGGAATCAAGCCTTTTTGAAGGGCAATATCCACTTTTTTAGCCAATGTTTCGTTGTCTTCTTTAAAATATTGGCGGCGCTCGGAGTGTCCCAGAATGACATAAGTTGCACCAGCCGAAATGAGCATATCGGCAGAAATTTCGCCAGTATATGCGCCTTTTGCTTCTTGGTGGCAATTTTGGCCAGCAGTGTGTAGATATGGATGTCCTTTGATCGCCTGACCGACGGATTCCAAGTGTGTAGCAGGTGTGCCAAACACGACCGCACCCCGCGGATTTTGTACTTTTTCGGCCACTGCACGCGCCAATTCAAGGCCCTCTGCGATAGTGGTATTCATTTTCCAGTTGCCTGCAACGATCTGTTGTCTCATATTATTTAAAGAAAATTTTACTAAAGAAGCGCAAATGTAAGACATGATTGCTTTGAAGTTCTCATTTTTGCACCTGAATTATGCAACAAGTATTTATTTCGGTCGTCAATGTCATCCATTCACCACGCGATGTTTCGGCATTAAAAGCGTGGTTAGAGGGTCTTTACCAAGAGTTAAAGTCCAATTTCTCTGATTTTGAGTTTGTTTTGGTCAATAATGGCACTTGGGTGGGCGATATTGATGCAGCAATCAGCGGTTTGCCCGAACCATTGCGCCAGCACATTTTTTTGCTCAACCTGAGTTCCCGGGTTGATCGGAGCAATGCTTTGCTTGCTGCCCTCGACCGCTCCAATGGCGATTACACCGCTATTTTTGAATTTAACTTTGCGCAACAGCCCCAACTTGTCACGCAAATGTTCAATAAAGGCAAACAGGATAATTTTGATGTCGTTTATTTGAGTGCCAAAGCGCGTCGGTTGCCCTTGCTCCATAAATTATTGTACCGCATTTTTTATTTTATACTCAAGCGGTATTCTGGTTTGAAAATTGATCCGAGTGCGCACCATACGCGGGTCATCAGTCGGCGTGCGCTGAATTCGTTGTTGCGTTTGCGCGAAAACAGCCATTATATCAAAGCCAATTTTGCGATGGTGGGTTATAGCAATACCGCCATCGAAGTAGATGAGCCACTAACGACAGATATGAGCCTGGCCGAGCAATTTAGAACAGCATTGATCGCTATTACCTCCTTCACCGATTTTCTGCGAACGGTATTGTTTTGGATATTTTTGTTCTCTTTTGTGGTTGCTTTTTCGGCCATTGTCAATGCAGTAAAAGTAAAACTGACCAATATTGATATTTTTGGCGATCCGCAACCCGTACTGACCGGCTGGGCGTTTTTGGTTGTTATGATTTCGTCATTTTTTGCGATTACTTGCCTTAACTTGTATATTATGTCGATTTATTTGTCCAATATTTACGCTGAAATAAAAAACAGACCGCTGTATATTATTGAATCGGTAAAACGGTATTAATCATTATAAAACTATATTATTCTATGACGCACCTCCGAATTTTTCTATTCCTCTTATTCGCCCCCTTTATCACCCTTACCGCTATTTCTGCCCAAACACAAGAAAGCCCCGCCGCCAAAGAAGCACGTATGGCTTGGTGGAAAGATGCCAAATTCGGATTATTTATCCACTGGGGCATCTATTCGGTGGCTGCGGGCGAATACAACGGCCAAAAGGATTACGGAGAATGGCTCATGTACGAGGCTAAAGTACCTATATCCGAGTACGAAAAACTAGCACCTCAATTCAACCCCACTCAGTTCAATGCCGAGGAATGGGTCACTATGGCCAAAAACGCGGGTATGAAATATATCGTCATTACCTCTAAACACCACGACGGGTTCGGTATTTTTGATTCCAAAGTAAGCAATTACGATATTATGGATAGGACACCGTTCCAGCGCGATCCCCTCCGCGAATTGGCCGACGAATGCCGAAAACAAGGCATAAAACTCTGTTTTTACCATTCTATTATGGATTGGCACCACCCCCATGCGACCAAAGCCGACTTTTCGCGCTACCGCGACGAATATATGCTGCCACAACTCAAGGAATTACTGACCAATTACGGCGATATAGGCGTACTCTGGTTCGATGGCGAATGGATCGAAGAGTGGACCGAGGAACAGGGCAAGGCATTGTACAATTATATCCGAGGTCTGCAACCCAATATCATCATCAACAACCGTGTGGGCAAAGGCCGTAATGGGATGCAAGGCATGAATACTTCGGAAAAAGCCGCTGGCGATTTCGGCACGCCCGAGCAAGAGATTTTAGCAGAAAAAAGCACCCTAGACTGGGAAAGTTGCATGACAATGAACGACCATTGGGGCTATTGTCGCAACGACAAAAATTTCAAACCCACAGAAGAACTGATTTGGAACCTGATTGATATAACGGCAAAAGGAGGTAATTTTCTCCTCAATGTTGGCCCTACCGGAACAGGGCTTTTCCCGCAAGAATCCATTGATCGCTTGCGACAAATAGGTGATTGGGTAAAAGTAAACAATACTGCTATTTATGGCACCACACCTTGGCAACATTGGCAAGAAGGGGATGATATTCGCTATACACACGGTAAAAACGGGGATGTCTTTGCGTTGATACGGCACTGCCCCAGCGCGTTGCTATTGAAAAAAATAACCCCTAATTTGGACAGCAAAATTTACCTGTTGGGGCAAGAGCAGCCCATACCTTGGAAACAAGGAAAGGAAGGTGTGGAACTCCAATTACCCGCCAATTTGAATACCAACAACGCTATTGTATTGCGTATAAAAGGCCAACCTACTGTTGTGAGTGCTGTACCTACTTTTGGCGACCAAGTAGAAAATGACCGTAAAAATATCGTATTTTCACAACAAACAGCCGTTGTTTTAAAGGCTAAAAAGGGAGCCAAAATATACTATACCACCGATGGCTCGCTGCCTACTACAGCCGCTAGGCTGTATAAAAAGCCATTTTCAGTAACACAATCTACAATGGTTCGAGCGATGGCCAAACAAAACGGCAAAATGAGTAGTGAGGTGATCCAAAAAGAGTATATAAAAGCACGTTGTGGTATTGAAATACAAAGCAATTACGCGCCTAAGTATGCTGCAAACGGCCCCTTTACACTGGTGGATGGAAAGCGCGGCAGTACCAATTTCAACGATGGAAAATGGCTTGGATTTGAAGGCACCAATTGCATAGCCACACTGGATTTGGGCCATTCCAAACCCGTGGATGCTGTCGATATTTCTTTTTTGCGTGTATTGCCTTCCTGGATTTTTTTACCAGAAAAAATAAGCGTTTTTGCCTCCAACGATGGTCAAAACTTCTCCATTGTTAACACCCAAACCATCCCCGCCGCCCAAGCCTCCGACGACAACCGCGTGGCACAATTTAGTTTGCCGATACATGGTACATACCGATATATCAAAGTAGAAGCCGCTGGGATCGGTAATTGTCCGGCGTGGCATGCAGGCGCAGGCGCGAAATCTTGGGTATTTGTGGATGAGATAGAGGTGCGGTGAGTATTTATGTTTTTGTGCTAATTTTGACACAATTGAGGGATAATTTTGTGCCAAAATAAATAGATATTGATATTCGATTGGAACGCTTGTAGGTTGGTAGATTTATTGCATTGTAAGAACTGTTTTTTCCATACTATAAAGTTAGCCGTTTTTAACTGTTAGTTAACCGTTAAAAACGGCTATTTTCTTAAAGCGTTGTTTATCAAAATTTTACGGTACGTCTTTATGCTATTAAAAAGGGAAAGTATATATGTTTGGTGTATCGGTGGCGGTGCGGTACTACGCACTTTATCTGAAAAGTCTGAGATCTGAGTCGTAATCAAGATCTATTTGCGGCATGTACTAATATGTATTGCCTAATCCGCCATGAAATGACATAAAAAAATTAATTTGGTAATGCACTTGCATATATGAAACATATTTCTATATCTTTGCAGCGGACTTAAATGGGTTACCCATTATTTCCAAATTACAATGCCCACTTTATACGTTTCTCCCATTTATATTTTATTAACATTCGTTGCGCGTTTTACATGTTCGAACGGGTTGGTTTGCCGCAACTGCGACAAAGTGAATGGTAGTGACAATGCGGGTTTTCCCGCAATAGAGGGGTATTGGGAGGGGGGGACGGCAAACCTTAGTTAGCACAAATTAGAGAAAAAACAAACAATCCGATATAGGCCAAGATGGCTGGCTTTCAGCAAATCCAAATAGATAGGATAGCGGTACTGAAAAATCTGAATGAAAAAAACATGTGTCTA
>JBEAVK010000114.1:0-3008 GCA_041160955.1 Bacteroidota bacterium | reverse complement strand
AAAAATGGCATTTATGTCGCCGTGGAATGCCTTACACCCAAAACCCGAAAGGACGGCAGTAACCGCGACGAAATTGGGACGGGCGATTATTTTTCTATCGGTTTGGATACATGGGATGATGACCAAAATGCTTTTGTTTTTACGGCAAATGCAGCAGGACAACGGATCGATCAGCGATTGAGCAGTAATACTAATGGAATTGGGTTTGATACACCGTGGTTTGTAAAAACAAGTCGGGAGGTGGATCGCTGGACAGCAGAAATCTATATTCCATTTTTTGCGCTGCGTTTTCCAAAACAGATAAAACAGGATTGGGGACTTCAATTGACGCGTTTTGACCGCAGTACAGGAGAACTTTCTACTTGGAATCCGCAAAATCCATTAATCGGCGATATTGTATTGCAATACGGTACGCTTTCCAGTATGAATATCCAAAATCCCCAAAAACGGATAGGTATAACTGGGCATGTCATGTTGAGCGAAGAAACAATAACAGGCTCGGCTTATATTGATACTTCATTTTTTTTAACGGGATTAGAAGGCCGTATTGGTGTAAATTCTGCTACTACCTTGGATTTTACGATCACGCCCACTGCTGAATTTAGTGAAAGTTATACTGGCGGAATGACCTTTTCCTCAAATCCCTATAATATTCCATTGACTTTCCCCACAATTGTGCCACTTCAATCTTCGGAGGAAGAACGCGGTATTTTTCAAAAATCCAATATTTTAGCGTATAACAGAACCATCGCTCCAGCATTTACAACTACCGGAGTAGCCCCGACTCCTTTCCCTGTCTTTTTTTACGAAACAAGCGGTGGAAGGCTTTTGAACCGAACTCGATTTACCACTAGAACCAAAAATAATATTGGAATAGCGATGAATAATACCATTTATAATGGATACGAACACCGTTTTTTCTTATTGTCGGGTGAAGAGATTGTAAGAAACACAGGTAGGCAATTCTATAACAGTATCGCAATTGAAAAATGCTTGCGCAATAATTCGTGGATACAATTTGCCAATAATTACACCCATGCAGCAACAGATATTACGTCTAATTTAGCAGCACTAAGCACCCAATTACGCGACAAATCCAACCATTACGAACTCAAAAGCACCTTTAAATTACAATCACAAAACCATTTTTCGGTAGCAGATGGACGTGTCGAATTGAGTCGAATCAATAGCGCATTGAATTATGGCGCAAGTTACCAAAGTCCGATAAAAACAGGTGCTGGTTTATTGCTGCCACTCAATATTTATACCCCTCGGATCAATCCCAATATCCTCAAAGGTTTTGTGAGCAAACGTAGTTTTGCGCCGCGTCATTCCTATTGGCAAAATACTACAAAAACGTTGAATATCAGCCAATACTGGACTAAAAATGAATTGGATCTAATACCTGTTGAAATGGAAGCCTCATTTAGCGGATTGGATCAAAAATTTAGGCAAGCCAGCCTTGCATTGGTACTCAATCCTTTGGGAGCGTATGAAAGTTTACAGTCATCCGATATTACGATTTTTCGCAAAATAAAATGGCCCATTGGCCTCCGTGCCGGATTCGATAGCGATCAACGAAAACGATATGTCGGGCATATTGGCATCGCGGCTGATTGGATGGGCAGCAATCATTTTCGCCATGCACTTGACCTCTCTGCTTATTTTGTTCCTAATGCTGCTTTCAAAATTGAGGTTTCGAGCCAAATAGGGCTTTTGACCAATATGAATATGGGCAGCAGTTTTTTTCCAACTACTCGAAATATAGAGCAATCGAATACCATTTCGAGCGCGAATCGTTTGGCGGTGCATTGGTTTCCAAGCAGAAAAATAAGCATAGCACTGTATATGGTGCGTGATTATTCTAAAATATTCAACAGGAATATCTATCGTTTGAATAATGAAGGTGCTTTTGAACCAATTGATTACCTGTTTGAGTACCCAACCAAAAACATCCACTGGAACCTAATGGGCGGTGAACTACAATGGAATTTAACCAAAATAAGTCGCCTCGTTTTTGGGATTCGGCAGGGTGATGGCAACTACTTTTTTCCCGGGCTGCCGCCGCCAATTGGTCCTGGTGTCGAAAATGAAAGAGAGCGATATAATAATAAAGTGTATCTTGGCTTTGTTTGGAACTTAAATTGCGACATAGAAGATAATAAATTACTCATAAAATGAAAAAAATATACCTATTTAACCTTTTTTTACTACTTACAATCACCCTCGCTGCACAGCGCAACTACTTGATTACCAAATCAGTAGAAGAACCTGAATTGGACGGAAAACTAGAATTAGAGTTTTGGGGCGATATACCTGTCACCGATGCCTTTACCACTGCCCTACCCTCTTTTGGCCGCACACCAATACACGCCACTACGGTGCAAATGGTCTATACTGCCACTGGTATTTATATCGGTTTTGATTGTAAAAGCGATAAAATACGTTACGACCTGAGCCAACGCGACCAAACCGGTGCAGGCGACTATTGCTCCGTTGGGTTGGATACCTGGAATGATGACCAAAACGCTTTTTTGTTCACCGTTACCGCTGGCGGGCAACGCGCCGATGCGCGGGTGAGCAGCACACTTACCGATCAAGATTACGACGCTTACTGGCGGGCAATATCCTATACCACTGTAGAAGGTTGGTCGGCAGAGTTTTATATCCCGTTTACTGCGCTCCGTTTCCCAAAAGGCGAACAACAGGACTGGGGCATACAATTCACGCGATTTGACCGCTCCACGGGGGAATTATCGACTTGGAATCCGCAGAATCCATTAATCAATGACATTGTGCTGCAATATGGCCAACTGGAAGGGCTTGTGGATATTCGGCAAAAGGTGCGTATGGCGTTGTCGTTATCGGAGCAAATCACTTTTGATGAGTCCAATGATGATGACAATGACATATATGACCAAAGTTACCACTCCATTCTAGCACTAGACGGACGTATTGGACTAAATTCTGCCTCTACATTGGATTTTACGATTTTACCCAATATGCAT
>JBEAVK010000094.1:0-5152 GCA_041160955.1 Bacteroidota bacterium | reverse complement strand
CGCAATCCAAAAATTTGGCCGATATTTGTTCCGCAAAATTTTGTATTTTGTGCAATAAATTATCATTTTTATGGCTAAATTTAACTTAAAAATCAACGGCGAAACCCATCGTTTAGATGTTGATCCTACCACTCCAATGCTTTGGGTGCTGCGCGATCACCTCAACCTGCAAGGTACAAAATACGGTTGTGGCGTGGCTGCCTGTGGTGCCTGTACTGTCCACCTCAATGGCGCTGCGGTTCGTTCCTGCCAACTACCGGTTTCTGTCGTAAAAGATCAAGAAATTACAACGATTGAAGGCTTGTCGGCCAATGGCGATCATCCCGTTCAGCAAGCATGGCTGGAGCACGATGTAGCGCAATGCGGCTATTGCCAAGCAGGACAAATTATGAACGCAGTGTCTTTCCTGAAACTCAATCCCAATCCCACCGATGAAGATATTGAAGCCGCTATGAGTGGCAATATTTGCCGTTGCGCCACCTATTTACGTATCAAAGCAGCCATTAAAACAGCCGCTCAAAAATAACAATCTATATGAAAAACAACACAACAACACAGAGCCGCCGCACCTTTTTAAAAGCCACAGCCCTTACAGGTGGCGGTATGATCCTTGGTATTCATTGGTTATCGGGCGCAACTACAACGTCGGCTACATCTAGACTCGATTTGGTGAAAGACACCTATGTTTTTAATGGCCATATCAAAATTACCAGCGACAATATCATTCAAATTATGTCGCAAAACCCAGAATTTGGGCAAAATGTGAAAACTTCGCTGCCCATGATTGTCGCCGAAGAACTCGATGCCGACTGGAAAAATGTCGTTGTTGAACAAGCGCCGTTTGACCTAAAACTCTATACTCGCCAGTTTGCAGGTGGCAGCCAATCGGTAAAAACAACTTGGACTGCTTTGCGTACAGCAGGTGCAACCGCACGTCAAATGCTCCGCGAAGCCACTGCTCAATTTTGGAATGTGCCACTGGAGGAAGTAACCACTAAAGCAGGCGTTTTATACCACAGCAAAAGCGAAAAATCGGTAACTTATGGCGAAATGGCCGCTAAAGCCGCCGAAATCCCCGTCCCTAAAGACGTTAAACTCAAAGAAATAAAGGATTTTAATATCGTACGCAGCCCGCGCAAAAACGTTGATGGTATCAATATTGTGACCGGGAAACCGATGTTCGGACTCGATTACCGCCAAAAAGGTATGCTGATTGCGATGGTAGAACGCCCACCAGCATTTGGTTTAAAACTAAAATCCTACGATGCCAAAGCGGTGCTCAAAATGCCCGGCATAAAGAAAGTATTTACCATTCAGGTTTTTCCCGAAAAATACGAACGGCAAGTATTTGATACCCGTACCTTTAATGAATTGGTCGTAGTAGTAGGAAAAACGACTTGGGAAGTGATGAATGCCCGTAAAAAACTAAAAGTGGAATGGCAACCGATCACAGAAAGCATAGAATGTGTTCATGGTTTTGGTTCTGAACGGGACGAAACCATACCTGCGGGTTTGGAAAGCACCGATAACCATTACCTGAAAATGGCAGAACGATCGGCCCAACCCGCCACTGAATTGCGCAAAGACGGCGACCCAGAAACGGCGTTCAAAAATGCGGCTCAAATCATCGAAAGGACTTATACCGCGCCTTTTTTAGCGCATAATATGATGGAACCCATCAACTGCTTTGCGCACGTAACCGATACCGAGGCTTTTTTTGCAGCACCGCTACAAGCACCCGAATATGCCGAAAAAACCCTAGCCACCCGACTCGGTTTGCCGCTAGAAAAAATTGAAATCCAGATGACCCGTATGGGTGGTGGATTTGGCCGCCGCGCTTACGCCCACTATATGGTGGAAGCCGCGCTCATTTCGCAACAAGCCAAAGCACCCATCAAACTCATCTACACCCGCGAAGACGATATGACTTATGGCATTTATCGCCCTTCTTACACGGCTACATACCGAGCCGCGCTGGATGCCGATAAAAACCTGATTGCATTCCACGTAAAAGGTGGCGGTGTCCCGGAGCATCCTATTGCTGCCGATCGTTTCCCGGCCAGTGCCGTGGACCACTACCTCGCCGAAGGCTGGGAAATACCCTCCAATATTACCATTGGTGCTTTTCGTGCGCCACGATCCAATTTCAACGCTGCTGCTGAACAATCTTTTCTCGATGAATTGGCCGCAGCAATGGGCAAAGATCCTATTGAATTTAGGCTCGAATTGTTGCAACGCGCCAAAGACAATCCGGTAGGCAAACACGATAATTATGACCCCGACCGATACGCTGGTGTGCTAAAATTGGTGCGGGATAAATCGGGCTGGGGCAAACCCGAAAACGCTCAAAAAAGCCGTGGCGTGGCCGCTTATTTCTGCCATAATTCGTATGCCGCACACGTCATTGATCTGACGATGAAAGATGGTGAGCCCGTAGTAGAAAATGTGTATTCGGCTATTGATTGCGGTATTGTCATCAATCCCGATGCCGCTACAAATATGGTAGAAGGTGCTGTAATTGATGGTATTGGGAATGCGATGTACGGTGCTTTGACGCTTAAAGATGGCATTCCGCAGCAAAATAACTTCAATCAGTACCGAATGATTCGCCACCACGAGGCGCCGAAAAAAGTAGATGTGCATTTTGTGCAAAATGATATTGACCCAACAGGTTTGGGCGAGCCACCATTTCCGCCCGTTTTTGCGGCATTGGCCAATGCGTTGTATAAGGCTACTGGGAAACGTTTTTATACACAACCGTTTTCGGCGGAATTGGATAGGCGGCAGGGGGATTAAAAGGGGCAAAGAGAAAAAATCACTTTATTTTGCCAAAAATTATTTTTTTGCAAATAAATCCTTATTTTTGCACTTGTAAAAGCGAAATTTTCTCTTATGCTACTTAGGTTTTATGTTTCTAATTTCATGTCTTTCCATCAGGAAGCAGAGTTCAATATGTTTCCCGGTGCGCTAAAAACACACAAGGCTCATGTTTATAAGCAAAATAAAATAAATTTACTCAAAGCCGCCGCTATGTATGGGGCAAACGGCTCTGGTAAGTCTAATTTTATTAAAGCAGTACACTTTTTGCACGATATAGTTGTAAAAGGAGATATTGAATCCTCCGAGGTGCGCTGTGTACCTTTTAAACTGGGCAATGTAGCACCCAATGAACCTTCTGTTTTGGGTATAGAAATAAAAATAGAAAAAAAATATTACGAATATATTATTTCAATAGTAGAGGATAAAATTATCAATGAAGAGTTGTACGAAACAAACCCAGAAACAGGGGACGGAAAAATGCTCTTTAGTAGAACACAAGGAGAACAAACCAAAATAACAGTTGATCCCTCGTGGACTACAACAGACAAAGAACGCTATCGCTACGAAATTTATGCAGAAGATCTTGCTCCATCTGCAGCACTTTTGTTCAAACTTAAAGAACACCAACCAGATGCAAAAAGGATTTATGATTGGTTTGATAAATATCTATATGTAATTTATCCAGAATCAAAGTTTTTCCTGACACTTAAACTCTGTACGGACGATAAATATAAGTCATTCCTGAATGACCTCCTCCCTGCGTTGGGAACAGGGATGAACAAAGTAGATATTGCAAAAATACCTTTTGATACCTTTTTTAGCAGTGATGAGGTAGAATTTAGAGAAAAAATTGAGCAAAAACTAAAAAACAAAACCGCTATTTCTCATTTTATGCGCAAAGGGAAAGAGTATGTAGCACGAAAAGAGGAGGGGCAATATTTTGTTCATCAATTAAATACTTTTAATAGTGATGCCGCAGGTAATTTAGTCGGTTTTGACCCCGACGAACAATCGGATGGTACACGAAGAATTTTAGATTTAATACCTGCTATCCAATTAATTTTGGATCATCCTACGGTTTTGTTTATTGATGAAATTGAGCGAAGTTTACACCCTTCCATGATAAAAGCCTTGCTAACTTTTCTGATGAACCAAAAGACAAAAGGCCAACTTATTTTTACGACGCATGAATCCAATTTATTAGATTTATCACTGTTTCGTCAAGATGAAATTTGGTTTGCCGAAAAAGATAATCAGGGAGCAAGTACGCTATATCCACTAACCAATTTTAAGCCTCGCTATGATTTGGACATTAAAAAAGGATACCTTTTGGGGCGTTTTGGCGCTATTCCCTTTCTAGGAAATTTCAATAATTTAAGTCAAGAGTATGAGCCGCAAGAACAGACCATATAAAAAAGGTGAACCATTCAGGGATGCTATTTTTTTGTTATTGCTTGTGAAGGAGTCGTGCGAGAGCGGCAATACTTTGAACACGTACCCACGGATACTCGACGGCTTAAATTGGTTGTTTTAGCACCCGAACCCACCAAAAACACAACCAAAACGGCTGCAACATCAGGTTCCTCTCCCAAATGGGTATTGAATCGTTTAACAACATTTATCGTTGAAAACAACATTAATGTCAAAAAAACTGGAGATCAGGTTTGGATGGTGTTGGATATAGACAGGTGGCCTATCCAAGAGTTGATACAACTGACCGAAATTTGCAAAACAAAGCAATGGGGAATCGCATTGAGTAATCCTTGTTTTGAAGTATGGCTGTACCTGCATGTCAAGAATATGGCCGAAGCCACTACCACCACCTGCCAAGAATTAAAAACGATTTTGAGCCAATTAGAATTAGGTAACCGACAGGGCTACGATGTGAAAAAGTATTTGGAAAATATTAATTTTGCCATCGAAAGGGGGTATCAGCAGCCAGATGACCCTTTAAATCCAATTCCAAATCCACTTGTATCTAGGGTTCATTTGCTGGTTGAACAACTGTTGCGTATTGTATAAAAAATGTGCTCAAGGGTAAGTGCCGCTTTTACCCCTATTTCCCCTCCACAATCGCCACTTCCTCCGCCGATAACCCATACAACCCATATACCAATACATCTATTTCCCGCTCCAAGGCCGTGGTGTCGGCAGCAGGATCGGTTTGTTTGGTGGCGAGTATTTGGTTGACTAGGGTTTCGATTGCCGATTTTGTGTCAGCATCGCCGTTAGGAATAGGAATTTGATTAATATATACGGGTTTGTACTCGAAAAAGCCGCCTTGCTTTGTTGAGGAAATTAATTGCATGAAAAAATTTGTTACCTTGGAATT
>JBEAVK010000088.1:0-31589 GCA_041160955.1 Bacteroidota bacterium | reverse complement strand
CAAAAAACAGCACTCGCCACTGTGGTGCAAGTAGAAGGCTCGTCGTACCGCAGACCCGGTGCGCGTATGCTGATTGTGGAAGACGGTCAACTCATGGGCGCGATCAGTGGTGGCTGCTTGGAAGGTGATGCCTTGCGCAAAGCATTGTTGGTGATGGCGCAACAACAACCCATGCTCGTCACCTACGATACCATGGACGACGATGATGCTAGTCTGGGTGTTGGTTTGGGTTGCAATGGCATTATTCAGGTTTTGATAGAACCCATTATGCCCAACAAACCCGATAATCCCATTCATTTGCTGCAACGCATCGTGGCCGACCGATCGCCCAATGTGATCGTAACGCTATATTCATTGGAAAATAGAAAAGGCGTGCAAGGGGGTACTTGTTGGGTGTTAGGCAAATCAAAAATGCCCGAAAATATGAACCCGAAAATACAGGAAGATGCCCATAACGCCTTGATAAACAATACATCAGCCTTCAAAACCTATTCCGAGACTCAAGCATTACTGGAATTTGTAGCACCGCCCATTTCTTTGGTCATTATTGGCGCAGGAAACGATGTACTTCCCTTGATGCACTTTGCGGATATATTAGGCTGGGAAACAAAAATTGTGGATGGTCGTGCCAATTATGCCCGCCCCGAACGCTTTGCGACAGCCTGCCAAGTATTGGTCTCCAAACCAGAAAAAGTACTCGAACAGATCGCGATTGACCCTTGGACGGCATTTGCGCTAATGACGCACAATTTTATCTATGACAAAGCCATGTTGCGCGAATTATGCCAAAAAGAGGCCAAATATATAGGTATGCTGGGGCCTAAAAAGAAATTAGACCGTATGCTGGAGGAATTGGCAAACGAGGGAATAAACATCGATTCCGAGCAACAAAAGGCAATCTACGGCCCCATTGGTCTGGATATTGGTGCCGAGACACCCGAGGAAATTGCCCTCTCGATCATTGCCGAAATAAAAGCCGTATTTGAAGGTCGAAATGGCTCATTTTTAAGGACAAAAACCGGTGCCATACACGCGGCATTAACCCATGAGTAATAAGGTGTTTTCTCCAAAATAATCTTTAAAGGCCATCGCAAAATTGCCCGGATTGGGAAAACCAACCATCGCGGAGATGGCTTGTGGTGTGCCTGCGCGTTTTTCCAATAAGAATTTGGATTTTTCCAAACGCAATTCGCGGATCAATTGCCCTGGTTCTTTACCCGTGAGCGCACGAAGTTTGCGCACAAACAATGGGTTGCTCATTTGCATTTTTCGAGCAATTTCATCGGGCATTAGGTCAATATTGGCCATATCGGCTTCGATATACGCGATAATATCTGCAATAAAACGATTTGGAATAGGTGGTCGATCGGGTGTAAAGTATAATTGCAGCAGACGTTGAAAGTCATCGTGTTTTGTTTTTTGACTATCAATAAGGTGTTTTACCGTAATATTGAACTCGTCGCTTTGCATGGGGCGGGTAAACCAAGCATCGGCTCCGGCGCGCAAAGCATCCAGGCGACCATCGTTCCCGTAATGCTTGCTCAATAACACCACCGGAATATGATTGGTGCGCTCCGAAAGTTTGATTTGGCGAACAATATCAATCCCTTCCTGTCCATTCAAATGCGCATCACAAACAATCAGATCGGGCATAGATTCATGCGCTACTTTGAGTGCTTCGGCTGCGGTATCTGCTGTAATTACTTCAAAATTGCTACTCAATAACGACCGAACATACAAGGCAATTTGCCGATTAGGCTCAATCACCAAGGCTACTTGTGGTTCTTTTTCGTACAAACTAAAATAATCGCGGCGCGACATATCATAAGCCGAAAGACTGGAATTACCCGTTTTTACCACGTCTGTGGAGGTACTTGGCGCACTCGAAAAGGAGGGCTGTGGGTCGTTGGGCGGCGGAGGTAAATCATTGGGATTTGCATGGCTCAACTCAAATTCCAATTCGCGGTTTTCTAATTTACGCCGCCAACGATTATTGTTATTCAATTGAGCCACCACGAGCGCAAGCAGCACAAAAGCACCGATTCCTACCAAGGCCAATGCCTTGTACCGATCAAGGGTTATGGTATTTTCTTTGGTGGCAGTTGCTGTATTTAACGCCGTTCGAAGCGAGTCGATTGTTTGTTCATAATGCCTTGTTTTTTGTGATAATTGGCGGGAAGCAAGCGTATCTTGCGTGGTTTGGAGCATTTGTCGGCAGATAGCGGCGCGTTCTTCATTGCCCCATCTATCGTGCTCTTTTACGATAGCTGCTAGTAACGCCACTTTAGTATCGTAGTTTTTATCGCGTTGGGCATCTTGTTCGGCTTCGGCCAACATAGACATGGCACTGCTGCGGTCTTTGTTCCTAAGATAGATATTAGAAATAAGCCCAAGCGTCGCAGAGGGCATATTTACAAAATTGCGCTTAAGAAATGCCCTTAACTCCCCTGATTCTACCTGTGCGTCTTCGTAATTTTGTTCTAGTACTAATTCGCGGAGTAGTTTTTGCTTGGTCTGCAATGTATCACGCCACGCACTACTATTTTGGGCATAAAAAGGCCATGCGACAAATAATAAAATGTTGATTATCAATATTTTATACATCCCTTAATCTCCCATAAATTTGTACCCGACACCGCGCATGGAGTGGAAGTATTGGGGGTTTTTCGGATCGCGTTCAAAATATTTTCTGAACGCTAAAATAAAATTATCAATGGTGCGCGTACTCGGGAACACATCGTATCCCCAAACGGCTTGTAGTATTTGGTTGCGGCTCACTACTTCGTTTTTGCGTTCGACCAAAAGTTTGAATAACATGGCCTCTTTTTTCGTCAAAACGATGTTTTCGCCGCGCCAAGTGGTGGCTTCAAACAAATCAAAATGAACCGTATTGCCACCAAAAGTATAAACATCAATGGATTCGCCTTTTACACGTTGGCTACGCCTCAAAAGACTACCTACACGCAACAGCATTTCTTCCAAATTAAAGGGTTTGGTGAGGTAATCGTCGGCACCTTTTTTAAGGCCATTGATCCGGTCTTGTGCTTGGTCTTTAGCCGTTAACATCAGAATTGGGGTTTCTTGATTAGTCAATCTGACGCGTTCAGCAATGGAAAAGCCATCCATTTCTGGCAACATGACATCGAGAATAAGTAAATCAAAATGCTGACTACCAATAAGTTCCATGGCTAGTCGGCCATTGCCGGATGTCACGACCTCGTAGCCCTCTAATACTAAATTTATTTTAACCGCATCGCGGATAGATTCTTCATCTTCAACTAATAAGATTCGCATGGTTACTTTTTGTTGCTTTATACTAAAAACCAGTCAAGATGCAAAAGTAGCGAACTCTTGGGTGAACTTGTAACGTAAATGCAAATAAAAAACAGTTTGGATAAATTTTAAGATATTTGCGGGTCGATTTAACACAACACTATGATAAAATACGGATTACTCCTTTTTTCAGCATTATTGCTACTTACATTTTGCCACAGAGAAAACTCGCCAGAGCGCATCCTTTCTAGTAGCAAATCGCACTTTAAAAAACAGTGCGCCGCTTGTCACGGTGCTAGCGTGGAAGATTTCACCAAAAAAGAATGGAAGTACGGCAACTCTCGACTTGAACTTATCAATAGTATCAAAAATGGGGTTCCTGGTATTGTTGGCCATAATTTTAGTGAAAAACTGAATGAGCGCCAAATATTCAATTTGTCGAACTATTTATTAGACAATATGGTGGCGAATAAAGAAAAAATGCTCCAATCAGCCGCGCCAAAAGACAATAAATACGTCTCCGAAGGCATGACCATTGCATTGGACACTATACTTACTGATCTAGAAAATCCTTGGGGAATTGTCTTTTTGCCGAATAACGATATGTTGTTTACCGAGCGTATTGGTAAATTATGGCACTTGGATGGGAGTAAAAAGAAAACAGAAATCACAGGTGTGCCACCTAGTTTGGTAGAAGGCCAAGGTGGACTTTTGGATATAAAATTACACCCAAAATTTGAGACCAATCAAATCATTTACCTAACCTATTCAAAAACCAAAGACTCGCTAGGTAGCACTTATGGTACTACAGCGGTGTATCGGGCGAGGTTGGACAATGATAAATTAGTAGATGGTAAAGATATTTTTGTGGCACAACCATATACCAAAGCCTTCTATCACTATGGCGGACGTTTGGCATTTGACCGCAACGGGTATATGTATGTCAGTGTAGGTGATCGCGGTGGAAAGGATGATTATCCGCAATTTTTAGATAAAGGCGCAGGAAAAATACACCGAATAAAGGATGATGGCAGCATACCTGCCGATAATCCGTTTATCAATACAAAAGACGCAATGGCTTCGGTTTGGTCTTACGGACATCGGAATCCTCAAGGTTTAGCGATACATCCTCAAACGGGTGAATTGTGGGAAACAGAGCATGGCCCTCGTGGCGGCGACGAGGTCAATTTGATCCAAAAAGGTAAAAATTTTGGTTGGCCGGTGGTATCTTACGGTACAGAATACGATGGTGGCAGTTTTACCTCTATCACCCGTCGCGACGATATAATCAACCCACTAGATTATTGGGTGCCTTCGATTGCGCCATGTGGTTTGACGTTTGTGACGAGCGATCTTTATCCCGCTTGGAAGGGCGATTTGCTCGCAGGTTCTTTGCGATTTAGGTATTTAGATCGTTGTGATTTGGAGGGCAGTAAACTCATAAAACACGAACAATTATTACCCCAAATTGGCCGAATGCGCTGTATTACCACCGACAACAAAGGGTATATTTATGTAGCAGTAGAAGAACCGGGCATGATTTTTCGTTTAATGCCTCAATAAACTTAAATTAAAAAATAAAAGCACATTTATTAATTTCACGTTTCTTCGTGTTTGTTCTACCACAAGAGTACACAAGAGTACACAAAGCGTAGCGTACACTTTTCTATGCATCTAATCTTTGTGTCCGCTTGCACACTTTCATAGTAAAAAAAGTATGCAAGCCTCTTTGTGAACTAAAAAAACAAGCGAAGCGTACACGCTACGCTTTGTGGACTTTGTGGACTCTTGTGGTAGAAAAAAGTGTACGCTTAATATCTATGTACTCTAATGCAATTTGTAGTAGAAAAAGTGTACACTCAACATAAAGAATAATACAATATCTATAATTTAAAATTTGTGGTAAAAAAAACATCCATCATACTATTGCCCATTTTGGCACTACTCCTCGCGCAATGCGAAGCCCCTACACGTGGCTGCCTAGATATTGAGGCCACTAATTTTGAGTTTACTGCCGACAAACCCTGCGAAGATGAATGTTGCAAATACCCCAACCTCGTTGTGGTCATCAATCAGGAATACGAAAATACATTTTTTCAAGAAAATAAAGTCTATCAAAATGACCTCAATCAGTGGTTTAGAATCAAAAGTGCAGCATTTTATTTATCCGATTTTAAACTACAACAACAAGGTGAATTTTATCCAATTAGCGACTCTCTCCGCACCAGTGTATTTGGAGCAACAGCAGCAGATACCATCGACAAAGTGTTTCTCGATGATATAATTTTAGCGCGGCGCATACCCTTGGAATACCCAGTCGGAACATTCAAAAAAAGTGGTTTTTTTGACCAAATTGACTTCAAAGTAGGCTTGGATGCCGCTCAAAATGGCATTATTCCAAGAAAAACACCATCTGGTCACCCGCTGAACAAACAAACAGACAGCCTATGGTTGAGCCAAAGCGAAGGGTTTGTTTGGATGCAAATTGTGGTGGCAAAAGATAGCGCAGCAGCAACAATTGCAGACACGTTGCGTTTTACTAGTGCCGACTTTGGAGCAGCACCAGCATTGTTTCAAAAAACCGGAAATTTTGAACATATAACCGGGTTCGATTTTAAAGTAGGACTTAAAATAGACTACGCCAAACTCGTAAAAGGGGTTGACTTTGCCAATACTGGCAAAGACAAATGGAAAATCAAAATGGTATCCAACCTTAGTAGTACTTTTGATGTTCAATAATTATTCATCTAGCATATCTAAGTTCTTAATACAACAAACTTAATCTGACATAAAATACTTAAAATATGAAATTTCAACCCATCCTTATCGCTCTTATTACCCTATTTACCGTAGTTTCGTGTAAAAAAGAAAACGACCCCATCGTGCCCGTTGTTCCAGCAACAGCAGAATTGACCATTACCTTCAAGGCATTATACGATGGTGTTCCTTTGCAAAAAAACAAGTCTTATGATTACGATTCCTATAAAGTGCAATTTTCGCAGTTTAATACCTATTTATCCGATATTAAACTATTAAACGGTACCGCTGAAACTTTACTTTCTGAATCAGAGTATATTAACTTCACGCCAAGCGCAGCCGCCGATGACAAATCTGTGGAAGTCACCCTCAAGGTTACTATTCCAACAGGTCTTTATACCGGTATCAAAATGGGATATGGTGTAAAGCCATCGTTGAATGCCAAAGCCCCATCTGATTTCCCTGCTGGACACCCATTGGCGCAAGAAGTAGAATATTGGCCCGGTTGGAAATCATACATTTTCAATAAAATAGAAGGTCAAGGCGACAGCAATAACGATCAAATGGATGATATTTTTATGATTTTCCATTGTGGATCGGACAAGGTGTATCGCGAGGCTAGTTTTGCTCAAATTATGGATATCAAAGGTGACGCTAGCCTAAGTGTTGAGTTCGACTTAAAAAAAGTTTTTTACGCAGACAATGCTTGGTGGGATTTAACACAAGACAAAAATGCCTTTACGTCTAACCTTGCTACGGATACGCGTGTAGCAGCAGTACTAATGGATAATTTTGATAACGCAACTACTATTAAATTTTAAAGCAATACTTAAACATGAGAAAAATAATAATACTGTCCCTGTTTTTAACAGTATTCGGCTTTATCGCTTGTGAAAGAGAATCCGGTGGAGAACCTGTTACGGGAGACTTGGTTCAATATCCTTACAATCCACAACCCTATACCATAAAAAAACCAGCGCATTACCCAGAAGTACCCGTTCCGGCCGATAATCCGATGACTTATGATGGCGTACAATTGGGTCGTCATTTGTTTTATGATCCTATTTTGTCGGCGGATAAAACGATGTCTTGTGCTTCTTGTCATTTTGCAGATAAGAGTTTTACGGATGGTAAACAAGTATCTAAAGGTATTGATGGTATTGCCGGCACAAGAAGTTCAATGAGTTTGATGAATATCGCTTATGTAGTACCAACCAATCCGGCGGATACGTTTTTATTGTTTTGGGATGGCCGCGCTAAGTCGCTAGAATCCCAAGCATTACTACCCGTTGAAGACCCGATTGAATTGCACCACCTTTGGCCAAACGTTATAGAAGACCTTAAAAATCACGACAAATACCCACAAATGTTCCGAAAAGCATTTGGGATTAATGATAAAACCGAAATTACCAAAGAACTGGCCGCTAAGGCGATTGCTCAATTTGAGCGTATTATGATTGGAAGCGGTACCTCCATTTACGATCGTTACTTAAACGGCGAAAAAGACCTGCTTCAAGACGAAGTGCTAGACGGCAAACTGATGTTTTTTGATGAAGGAGGGGATTTTGGTTTGCCCGATGCAGAGTGTTTTCACTGCCATGGAACAGGTACTTTAACAGGAAGGGGCTTTTTCAATAATGGACTTGATCCTTACGACCTGTTACAAGATCCAGGGCGCGAAAATGTGACTAAAAATCCTAATGACCGCGGCAAATTCAGGACAACTACCTTGATGAATATCGAAAAGACAGCACCTTACATGCACGATGGTCGCTTTTCCAACCTTAATCAAGTAATAGATCACTATCTTTTTGACGCGATCCCAACACCCTATCCTAATCCGAACCTTAACCTCATTATCAATAAAAAGCAACTATATACGGCTTACCACCGCGATGCGTTAGTGGCTTTTTTGAAAACATTGACCGATAATGAATTTATTAACAACCCGGATCTTCAGAATCCATTTTAATACATTTTAACGATGAAACAGTACGCTTTTTTATGCTTTTTGGCCAGTTTTATACTATTTAGTGGTTGTAAAGACACCGAAGAGGTGGCTTTTACCTTAACATTTACCGCAAAATACGACGGGGCTGCTTTTGTCAAAAACAAGTATTACGATTACGATACTTATAAAATTCAGTTCTCCAAGTTTCATACCTATCTCTCCGATATTACCCTACTGAATGGTAGTAAAGAAACACAACTGAGTGAAATTGAATTTATTGATTTCACACCTGGTTTCGCCACCAATGATAATGCCATAGATGTAGTGGTAAAAGTAAAAGCCCCCGCAGGTGATTATACTGGAATAAAAATGGGGTATGGTGTAAAATCTAGCTTAAACAGCAAAAAACCATCAAATTACAGAGCAGGACATCCGCTGGCCAATGAAGATGAATATTGGTCAGGTTGGAAAAGTTATATTTTTACAAAAATCGAAGGTCAAACAGACGGCGATAACGACGGTACCGATGAAATTTTTAATCAATTCCATTTTGGCTCCGATGCGGTATATCGCACCTTTTCCTTTGACAAGGATTTAACCATTACGGAAAACACAAATGTAGGTGTGGAAATTGATGTAAAGAACATCTTTTTCGCTAATAATACTTGGTGGGATATGCGTTTACCCGATAATGGTGGCACTTCTCACTCCGCAACTGATATACGTGTATCTAGTGCATTGGCTGAAAACTGGGATAATGCGACTGTTATTAAATAGATTTTTTCTTGACAATCCATATAAAACACCTATCTTTGTAGTATGGGCAAACAAAAAGGCATAAAAAAACTCATCAACTCAGCCATGCAAAGGTTACATATTATCAAACACCAAGAGGGCTGGGTGCTTTGGAAAGGGGGGGATTTAGTCGTTCCTGATATTTATACATCTAAAGAATCGGCTATCGTACAAGCACGTACGCATGGCCCATCCGACGAACTTGTTATACACCGACAAGACGGGACTGTAGAGCGAATAATGCGGGCTAGTTAATAAATGAGCGATCTTTTCACTAAAAATGTTTTCATCAATTGTCCATTTGATGAAAAATATCGGGTATTGCTAAAACCCCTACTTTTTACGATCAAATATTGTAGCCTCAACCCACGTATCGCTTCTGAACGTATGGATTCGAGCGAAGTGCGTATTGATAAAATTCAAGCCATTATTGAGGCTTGTAAATATAGTATTCACGATCTTTCCCGTATTAAAGCCACCGAAAAAGGTGAATTTTACCGCTTAAATATCGCTTTAGAGATAGGCATAGATATGGGTTGCAAACTGTATAACCCCGATCCAAAATACAAAACCAAACAGTCCTTGATCTTAGAGGGCGAAAAATTCAGTTATCAAAAAGCATTATCCGATCTTTCCGGCTCTGATGTCCGCTGCCACCACGACGACCCCGAGGAATTGGTAGAAGAAGTACGCGCATGGCTGGCCTCCTTTGTAGAATGGGATTTGCCTGGCCCCAATACGATTTGGTACGAGTACAACGCGTTCAATATGGATCTATTCTCCGAATTTACCGCCAACGGTTTCAAACAAGACCAAATCGAGCAGTTAAATATGCCGGAGTACTTGAGGTATTTGAACCAATGGATTGATTTGAAGCGGATTTGAGGGTGGTTTTAGTGCAAAGGATCAAAAAATTACAATAAATCACCTACCAAAGATCACTCCTTGTGATTATTGTAATAAAAAAGAACATTATTATGTGCGGTATAGCAGGTTTAGTACAGTCTGTTTCGAACAAAGTTGATCGAACGGAGATATTGCAAAAATGGAGCACATTGCTGCATCACCGCGGCCCCGATAGTGAAGGGTGCTATTTTAATGAAATAGAAACAGTATTGCTTTTTCACCGCCGTTTGTCCATTACAGGTCTAAATAATGGAAAACAACCTATTTGTAATGAAGACCAGCGTCTTTGGTTAACATTTAATGGCGAGATATACCAATATGAACAGTTGAGGCAACAGTTGATTTCAAAGGGGCATCAATTTGCCACAGAAACAGATACCGAAGTAATTTTACACCTGTACGAAGAGGAAGGAATAGACTGCCTGAAACACTTGAGGGGAGAGTTTGCTTTTGCGCTTTACGATTCAAACACCAATAAAATTTTTCTTGTCCGCGACCGTTTTGGCATTAAGCCTTTATTTTATTTTGCGCCCCAACAAGGAGGTATTTTGGTGTTTTCAAGTGAAATAAAAGGCGTTTTTGCGCATCCTGACGTACCTAGGCGTTTTTCTTCGGATGGCATTCAGGACTTTTTTCAGTCCTTTTATTTTTCGGATCAAACAATTTTTGAGGATATCCAACAAGTTCCCCCAGCCAGTTACTTAGAGTTTGACATCCTTCAGTCCAAAGTTAAGATAAACAAGTATTGGCAAATACCTTTTGGCCAACAGACCTTAAATATTCCCGAAGAAGACGCTGTTGCGCAGTTTTTGGAAATATTGGAAACATCGATTAGTATCCGATTACCCAAGGAGGTGCCTGTAGGGGCATTTTTATCAGGAGGTTTAGATTCGAGTTCGATTGTGCGCTTGATGGCCAAACTAAAACCTGCAGGTTTCCCTGTTTTTTCAATTGGTTTTAAAGACCCTGCTTATGATGAATTGACGCAAGCACAGACGTTGGCTCGGCAATTGGGGCTGCAACATGAAACACTATCCTTTATGGATGGAGATCTAAAAGAGGCTTTTGTCCGTTTTATTTGGCATGCCGAGATACCTGTACTCAACACGCACGGTGCTGCGAAATACCTGCTTTCACATTTGGCGCACCAACATTGCAAAGTGGTTTTGACAGGCGAAGGTGCAGACGAGGCACTGTTGGGCTATGAAGCATTTGCACACCTTCAGTTGTTAGAAAACGAAGAAAAAAAGCGTTCGGCATACGATCAAAGAAAAGCAATATCGAGGGGAGCAATATGGGCCAATAAACTCCCAGAAGAAAAAAATGTACGAGCTGTTTTTGGCGCATACCCCTACCCAATGGTCCGGTATTTCAAATTAAGAAGATTGGGACAACTATTGCTGTCAAAGGAATGGTCAAGCAAAATCAAGAAATATGAC
The DNA here is from genome assembly GCA_041160955.1 of Bacteroidota bacterium. Lineage (GTDB taxonomy): Bacteria > Bacteroidota > Bacteroidia > Chitinophagales > Saprospiraceae > M3007. The sequence continues at coordinate 20,468 of JBEAVK010000088.1, read as the reverse complement.
TGGGAGGCGAAGGTTAGTCAGCATTTTTCTATCAAGCAATTTGGCGGGCTCTCTGGATTGGAGGCCACTCAACTATTCCTTTTTCAGAGCGACCTACCTGCTTATATACTTAATTCTCTTGGCGATAGGCCTGAAATGGCAAACAGTCTTGAAGGCAGACCCCCTTTTTTAGACCATAAACTGGTTGAATTTGTCTGCCAATTACCCGAAAACCTAAAATTACGCAACGGAACAGGCAAGTATATCCTGCGCGAAGCAATGAAGGGCTTGCTGGATGACGAAACCCGTTTAAGACCTAAAAAAGTATTTTATGCCCCCTCTTTGTCGAGCCTGAAATTTCAAGAAGATTATTCGTTTTTTCATAAATTTGTCCATAGAGAAAAATTCAAGGAGGTGGGTATTTTCAGTTTCAATACGTTTCAGTCCTTAAAATTTGCGCTAAAGGTGATTCCTGCACACCATAAGTATTATCCTATTATGGAAAGTGCATTGGTCATGGTACTTTCTGTTCATATACTGCACGACATGTTTATTGGCAATTTTGACAAATACATGGACTCCTTTTCACAAAAAGTCTAAAAATTGGCCTCCTACATGAAAAGGTGCAGCATCTACATCCTTCATCCATTCATAGTATTTCAGAACTTGCCTGTAATCTGCTAGTCCGAATGTTGGCAGAAGATCTGGAAAACGAGCCAGCAACAGAGATTCAAACTGGCAACTTGCCATAGTCTCGGGCAAGACAGACGATGATAACAGGTTGGCAAATTCCTCCAAACCTTCTGGTAAATACAGTTTTTTCGCTGCCTTTGGTACATAGAGTAATCCCCCGCCAGTAATCAGTACATCTTTTTTTGTCTCCATTCTTTGCAGGGCAAGAGATATATTAAAGCAGGACGGGAAAGAATCATCTACTACAATTGTACCGGGACTAATCGCAGACACTTCAATAATTTCACCACCAAATGCAGCACCAACAATCAGGTTGCAGCAGCCCAGACGAGTTTGTAATCCGTCTTGTCCAGTGTGAATATGAATTTTTCCGTTAAAACCGTGTTCTTGATACAAGGTATCAGCCAATGCTTTCAACGTAGCATCTTTCCCTTTTACATCACATAACAATATGGTGGCAGGATGGGGCTCAAGAGTCAAATAAGTGCGGAGTACTGCAATACCGATCGAGCCTAAACCAATAAAGGCCATGTTCGTTTCGGTAGGCGATAGCCCTTTAAATCGGGTTGCCCGAATAATCGTCTTGATTACTGCAACAACGGTCGTTGAATGCCCTGTGGTGACCCGAATATTGCTATCTGAAAATAAGGTTTTCAACTGGTTGCCATAAAGTGTAGCAGCAGGCAACATACCAGCAAGTGAAATACATCTCGCCCCTGCGTCCTCTGCGATATCGGCAGCCCGACGAATGGCCTGTGTAAGTCCCTCTCCGTTGCTCATCGAAATCTCGTCTGGCCAATAGGGTAAAAGGAAAACCCCAGTACGGCCATACTCCGTATCTTGTACTTCCGTCCATAAACAGGTTTTATCTGCAAAAAGTCGTTGTTTTAATATCGGGGAAAGCCCTGAAACCTGACTACCCATTCCCGCAAGGTGTTTTATGTGATCCAAAGACGGCAGATAGGCAATAAGGGCAGCATCAATAGGCCGAGTTTCGGCCATAGAAAAAGGTCGATGCTGAATGTGCACCAATTTTTTCGGGGCGAGTATCTCGCATAATTTGGAGCATTGATCCAGGATTTTTTCGACAAAAAGAGATGTTTCTTGTTGTTTGAAAACACCCATATTTAGCGCAAATGAGAAAATATATTTACCCAATTGGTCGGGGCGTACGGTGAGCATGATCGCCGTTTCTTGTTCGGAAGGGCTGAATACCGTTTCTGATTGTTGTATTTCAACAGTAATACCATCTGGTAAAATAGGTAGTTCCATTTCCGGAAGCCATGTCATAAAAAACGTACTACCCAACATTTGAGAAGGTTCGATGGAATAGCCGATTCTTTTACGCAACGCTTTTACATCTAAGCGGAAATTGGCAGTGTTTCGCACCTGAATAGCAAGGTCTTCAAGGTCTTTATAAATATTCTCACTGGATTGAAGTCTGATTGGGGCAGCAAAGGCAAAATTGCCAAACAAATTCCAGATATCTGGCAGGTTTACATCTCGGCCATGCTGAGCGATGCCGACGACTATATCCTCTTGAACAAACCAATCGGCGAGCACAAGGTAATAGGCATACAGAACCACCACAAATGGTGTAGTTCTGGCTAAATTTGCCGCTACCTCAATTTGCTTTTTATCAAAATGGCAACTTTCGTAAATAAACCCTTTTTGGGCAGTATTTTTTGGCAATATAGGCCGTATCCAAGGCTTACTCCATGTGCTGCTCCAGTAATCAAGGGCCACCAAAGCCGTTTTTTGTCTAGCGGTCGTAGATTTTGAAAGATAATCCACGACGGATGTCTTCAATGGTTGCGGAAATGCTGTTTCATTTTTTGAAATATTGTTGTAAGCATACCAAAAATCATGTAAAAAAACACGCTGGCTTAATCCATCCGCCAGTAAATGGTGAACTGAAACATGCCAAATAAAATCCATATCACCTTTATGTATCAGTGTAGTGCGGAAGAGCGGAAAATCGATGATTTGAAGAACATTGGAATTGGCTGTTTTCTCTAGAAATGTAGTTAATAAACTGGCTTTTGTAGCAGGTTGGAGCATAGCCCAATCCATGTATTTAAAATAGGTATCAATGGGTATTTCATCAAGAGCATGGATGCGAAACCTGAATTTCCCGTTATTTTTTTCTAATTTTCCACGCAAAGGTGGGTGACGTTCAAACACAGCCTGAATGGCTTTAAGGAAACAAGCAGGATCAAGAAGACCTTTGATTGGCATCATTACCCGCCAAAGATGCTCTGCACCAATTGATTTTTGGGCAGCATACAAAAATCCTAATTGGGGATCTGTTAATGGCAGATAATGCGGAATATCAGTCAGTGCAGGTGGGTGATATGTCGTTTCATCAGCATCAGTAGGCCAATCAAAATGCCTCGTAAAATCAGCCAAAGTGGGGTGTTGGTATAAGACATCAACTGACAATGTTGGCAACCATCTCTTCTCCTCTAATGTAACAAACAACAACATGGCTCCAATGGAGTCTCCTCCTTCATTAAAAAAATGAAAATCTTTGCTTAAAATACGTTTTCGTAAGATACCAGACCATATTTCGGCCATTTTTCGCTCTTTTTCGCTCAAAAGAATATCATCGAAAGGCATTAAATCCTGTATATCTGTCAATTTTTCTTTAATTGCAAATACAAGTTTTTGGAGATCTTTTTTTCCATTTTCGAGTAAAGGAAAATCCTCAAAGCATACCCAAATTACAGGAACCATATAAGCCGGCAAGTCCTCGCCCAATTTTTTTTCAATGGAAACCGTGTCTGTACTTGTTACTAATGCCCCAACCAATTTGGGTACTCCATCTATTTCAATAAGTGTAACGAAAGCCCTTTTTACTTCTGGTATTTGTAAGATTTTGAACTCAATTTCGGCTGGTTCAATTCGGTAGCCATGCCATTTTATTTGCCGATCCATACGCCCCAAAAAATACAAAACACCCTTGTCATCGCGCATTACCTTATCTCCCGTTTTATAATAGCGGATCCCGTTTTTTCTAACAAATCGTTCTCCTGTCTCCTGCAAATAACCGGGAGTAACAGATAGACCACCAATCCAAAGTTCACCATTTTGTACCTCATTTCCATGTTCATCCATCACCGCCAAAACAGCATCAGATACAGCACTACCAATTGGGACTTCATTTTCAGGGTTCCAATTCTTCTCAATTTTAAAATAAGTAGCATTTATAGTTGTTTCCGTGGGTCCATAGAGATTGTAGATGGTGGTCTTTTTACCGTATATTTTCTGCCAGCGGGCTACCAATTCAGGTGAAAGCCGCTCTCCACCGACGTGAACAATGCGCAATGGCGGCCGAGTTTTTGTCGGAGATGCCTCTAATGCGGCAACTAATACTTCACAAAGAGAGGGGACAGCACTCCAAACGCTTATTTTTCGTAGATTCAGCGCCTCTAACAGCAAATGTGGGGTACGTAGCATATTAGTCGAGAAAATGTGCAACTGCCCTCCACAGAGCAAAGGAGCCAGCAATTGGCGCATGGAAGCATCAAACCCAATAGAGGAAGTCAAGACAAAACGATCCTGTGGTTTATACCCAAAAGTTTTCACGCACCACGAAAGGTAATTGTCCAACGCATCCATATTGATTGGGACTCCTTTGGGTTGACCACTTGAACCTGACGTAAAAATAATATAAGCATGGTGATCGGATACTACTTCAACGTTAATGTCGGCTGAGGCATTTAATTGAAAAACATCCTTAAAAGAAACGTGTTGGGTCGAATAATGCTCCAATCCATCCAACCCTGATTCGGTGATCAACACCCCATTTTTCACCTGTTTTATCATCCATTCTGCACGCTCGGGAGGTAATTTACGGTCAATCGGGAGCCAAGTACTGCCCAATCTCATGGAAGCCAACAATGCGATGATGGTTTCTTCGCTGTGCCCACCTATCCATCCCAAAACATTTCCAGGAAGGAACCCGCGCTGCAACAGCCCACCTGCCAGTTGTGCCGACGCACCCAGCAATTCACGGTAAGTCCATTGTCTGGATTCGGTTTGCACCGCAACCTTATTGGGGTAGCAGAGGCTTTGTTGCCGAATTTTTTCAAAAACGGAGGAAACGCGTTTTTCCTGATCTGCAATAATTTCAGTGTATTTTTCATCTTTTACAATGATTTCCAATGCCTTAAAGAAGCAATTTTGAAAGCGGGTTAAATCTTTTGCTTCAAATACGCCTTTAGGGTAATTGATGGCAATTTGCAAACCATCGGGGTCGTCCCAACAATGCAGGGTAAAGCGGGTTTGAAAAGTGTAGCCACGTACCCCCGCAGATTTTATATTTATATATTTTAGGTCTTTAGCCCATTGTATCGGAAATTTAACAAAACTGAACCCTGCTAGGGGTTGTTGGATTTGTTTTTCCTGCATCCATTTTATTACGGTCGGCGAATCCAATCCGGGTATATGGGATACTTTTTTATACCACTCTTCAAAGTTTTTTGCGAGAGAAAGGCAATCTTTTTCTAACGAATAAAAGGGGTACGCATCGGCAAAACAACCAACCGTTTTATATATGTCATCGCCCCATTCCGAATGTCGCCCCGTCACGGCACAATTGATGAGCAAATTTGGCTCATTCATCCAGGTAGATAGGCTTTGATGGTATGCACTTAAATACAAAGATTGCAAAGAAATGCTGTGCTTTTGTGCTATTGCTGCAACACCAGCCACCAAGTCTTGAGGTAACTGGATAGGGAAAAAAGCACTTGGTTCTTTTACCCATGGCGTGTTCATGCCGAAAAATTCAGTAAGGAACGGGGATATTGTTTTAATTGGATAATTATTCAAATGCAACTGCCACCATTTAGTCATTTCCTCATCGACACGGCGCGACACCACGCGATTCCACAAGGGCGCAATATCCGCTGTGGGGTAATTGTATGCCCCTCCCTCTATTGTTTTCTCATACGATTGCCATATTTCCTGTGCCAGCAGCAATAGGCTCCATCCATCTGAAAAAGCATGATGCATAAGCAAGATAACGTCATAAAAAGAGCCATTTTTACGCAGACAAACCCGAATAGGAAGTTCGTGTTCAAGATCAAAACGACGGTTGATAAAAATATCTTCGTCAGATGAATCTAAAATCATCTCCAATTTCCATTCATCTATCGCTTGATTTACAGGAACAAAATATTGTTGTAAAACAAGTTCATTTGCTTGGCGAACCCGTAAAACCCTTGCACGCAACATAGGGTGGCGGTGAAAAAGTTTTTTTATTACACGCTCGAAAACTTCAATATGAAGTGTACCTTCAATGGTCTGCTTCAACAAAGAAAAAGTGGGGCTTTGGGACAAATAATGTCCTTTTAGAAAAGATTGTTGTAGGTTTGACAACGGCAATTCGGTCAACTCCTCTATATCTGAGGGGGTTGTACTCGGCTTTTCCCCTTGATGATCTTGTAAAAAAGCGACAATGTTGCGCAGTGTTTGGTGTTCAAAAAACAACTCGAAGGGGATATTTTTAAAACCTTTTGCTTCGATCTGCGCGGCCAGATCCATCGCATTCAAAGAATCGAGACCTAGATCTAACAAATTGGTATCGGGCTCTATTTCGTGAGTCTTAACCTCCAGCACATCCACTAGAATGCCGTGGATCAGTTGCTCTAAAGTTAGATCATGCTCGATATCGGAGTAGTTTTCGGTAATCTTAGTAGTTGTAAAACTCTTCTTTTCTTTACTCCTACGTTGCGGAAGTTGGTTATTACTAAGCCGTAAAGACATGAATTGGCCAAAATAATTTTGGTTTATTAGGCACGAAAGAACAATAAGGACGTCTTGTACACTGAGGCTAAGAAATCCTTTTTCAGCCAATTTTTCTTGAAAAACAATATTTTTGCTCATCCCATCTCCTCCTCTAGGCCCCCAAGCAACACTAATAACAGCAACACCTTGGTTTTTCATCCACACTGCATATTGTTGCATAGTGGCATTTGCCATCGAGTAAGCACTTAATCCTGTCCCTGCGTCTGGCAATGTTGCGGAAATTGAAGAAAAAATCACCCATCGTATCTGAGTAAATCCAACCTCAGCCGATGCCCCATAAAGAAGGCTCAGCCCATCAAGTTTTGGTTTTGAAGCTGTTTCCAACTGTATGGAATTCAACTTACCCCAGGCCGTAGGTTGGACAGTTCCAGCGGCATGAAATATGATATCAAGATGGCCAAACTGATGCATTATTTTATCCATCAAATGATGTACATCAGTGGTAAGGCTACAGTCGGCAGAAAAATAATAAAGATCGGCTTGATGTTTTTGAGAGATACTTAAAAGAGTTGTCCATAATGTGGGGGAGGGTTCAGGACTTCTGCCATTGAGGATTACTGTTGCCCCTTTAGCCAATAATTTAGCAGCAATTGATACGCCAATTCCTCCCATACCGCCCGTAATAAGGCAAACCGTTTTGGGCAACACATCAAAATCATCGTTACTTTCGATGATAATTTTTTCCCAAACAGGCTGCATCCATTCCCTATTACGATAAATAAGGAAGGGGATTTCTGGCAAGTCGTGCCCAATGGTATTTGTACAGATTACCGAAAGATCCTCAATATCCATTACGTCAATTTGAACGGTGGTGCAAGGCAATTCATCCTTTGCTATCTTGCAGAATGCAGTCATTTCTGCATTCTGACGATTCCATTCCAATGGATTATTTTCGGATTGTATGGCCTTTTGAGTTATTATCCATAGACGTTGTTCGGAATGGAGCAAATGTTCGTGTTGCAATAGCCAATGGTGCAGGGATACCCAATTTTGAGGAAAAAGCAGAAAGATATCGCGGGGTAATGCGTTCAAACATTGGGTATTTAGTACTTTGGAGCCTTCCCAAGGCGCCTCAATACCATCTTCCCATACCACAAGCAATCTTTCATCAGTATTATTTTCCATAGCGATTTTGGGAAAACAATATGGTTTTAATCCAAAAGAATAAACGGGAGGTATATTTACTTCTATTTTGTTTTCTCCGCTCGATGCTGGTAGCCAAAAATCTTCTTTGTGGTAATCAGGAATAAATTGTTTGAAATTTTGCTGCTGTACGCGATGGTCTGGATATTCTTCTAAGACAAGGTGTACATTTGTACCACCAAAACCAAAACTATTTACACCCATTAAAATTGGTTCAGTTTGGGAAAGATAGATCGGTTCACGTGGAATAATCCAATGATTTTTTGACAAATGTAGGTTAGCCCGCTCTTGCTCACAGTTGATATGCGGTGGGACGCAACGGTTGATCAGGCAAAGAATGGTTTTAATTAAACCAGCCATACCAGCAGCACTTAACAAGTGTCCAATATTAGCTTTTGCACTTCCGATGTACCGATCCTTACCATCATCAAATACTTGAGACAGGCTACGGATTTCGACCGCGTCTCCCAAAGGAGTTCCGGTTCCATGCGCCTCCACATATACTACTTTTGATCGGTCTATATTATTTTTTTCGTAAGCAGTTGTTATGACTTCACGTTGCAACTTAGGGCGTGGAGACATAACGGAAACAGAATGCCCATCATTATTCGTAGCAATTCCGGGCAATAGAGCCAGTATTGTATCGCCGTCCAGTAATGCATCGTCCAGCCTTTTCAACATAACAAACCCCGCACCTTCGCCCATAAAAAAACCATCCGACCGCTCATCAAAAATACGATAATCCTGAGGATTACTGGTCAATGCCCCCGCCGATTCCATCGCCAATAAACTGGCTGCAGTTACATTCAAATGGACTCCGCCAACTAAAACTTGCCGACATTCTTTATTGACCAGCACCTGCACCGCCAAATGGAGGGCCACCAAAGCCGAAGAGCAAGCCGTATCCAATGCCAATGCAGGCCCTTGAAGATCAAAAGCGTGAGAAATACGCGCCGCAACCATATTATGCAGCCCACCTGTTGTTGTAAAGCGGTTTCCTTCACCTTCCAGCAAAAGTTCTTGTGTTAATCTGTCTCCATAAGTGCCATGCGTAACCCCTACAAATACCCCCGTGCTGGTATTCTTGTATCGTTCAGCCCCCCCACAATTTGCCATTGTTTCCCATGCCAATTCAAGGCAGATCCTTTGTTGAGGATCCATTTGTGCTGCTTCTTCCTCCGAGATCAGGAAAAAAGAAGGATCGAATTTTCGGATATCATCGAAAAACGCAACCGACCTCAAGGAGTTTTTAAAACCTTTTTGGGAAAAACGATCGAATTGAAGTGTGGAAAAGGAATCCTTTCCCTCAGTGAGCAATCTCCAAAAAGATTGAATATCCGGCGCAGAAGGGATGCGACAAGCCATGGATACGATAGCAACTGAATCTTTTTCTAACATAGGCACAAATAGAGCAAGTTTTTTTTCATTGCTCAATGATAAAAATCATTTTTCATAGTGATCAAAGTTTGAAATTATTTTTCAAAAGGCAATCACTTTTGTAAGGATAAAATTATTTCAAGAGAACAAATGTCGATAAGGGATAAACTATTGTAGAGCCATCTACTCTTTTTACCCGCGAAGTCACTGAAGCCTTCACAATCTATGTGAACTTCTTTTTTTTAACAGATTGAAGGGCGAGATTTTCTCTCCTAATTCGGCAAACTTAATCACATTATAATGAAATCAATAATAACAACCACCCTTTTCTTACTCTTTGGGGTAAATATGCACGCTCAATGTTGGAAACAAGTGGCATATCGTACCTTTTCCTTTGACAAGGATTTAACCATTATGGGTTGTAAACGGTATAACCCCGATCCAAAATACAAAACCAAACAGTCCTTGATCTTAGAGGGCGAAAAATTCAGTTATCAAAAAGCATTATCCGATCTTTCCGGCTCTGATGTCCGCTGCCACCACGACGTGCAAAAAAACGAAGCGGGCGCACCAACGGGCGAATCCACCGAGGTCGCGTTATCTGTTTTTGCAGAAGCGAATTTAACCGCTCCGCGACCCGCCGATTATCCGAGAGTAGGTGAACTAACCTTTGATTCAGTACGAAAAATGATGACGACCGTCCACCGCCAAAGCGACGAAAAATTTTTGGTGATAACAAAAGGCGCGCTCGAAGCCGTCCTCGAAGCCTGCGACGACGACGCGGACGAAAATACCCTGACCGCCGAGGCCAAAAAAATGACAGAAAGTGGCCTCCGCGTTTTGGCCTACGGCTAGGTGAATGGAGGAAGGATACTTATCATAATTGAAATAATACGATGATTTACTACTCGCATGTTAATGAAGATAATAATGTAGAGCGGAATGCGCTATTAAACAGACCGGCCAAAAGCCTGTATGCTATTGCGGGAAGCGGTGAACGAGTGATTGCTTTGATGGACTGTCCAACGCTTGATACAGTGCATTTTATTGACAACAACTGGGACGCGCTTTATTTAAGTGAACTCAAAATCGCTGCGCTAGGTCATTTAGATGTAAAAAATTACTGCTCATTTATTGGTTTTTCCCCAACATCGGAGGACAGATGGGTACAATTTATGGATTTAAAACCCATGCTTTCCGAGGGTTGTCGTCGCTTTTGGGCGTTACACAGAGCATCTATTGAGATGGGCGTTTGTAATTGCGGTCATTTTGAACAGTTCTTGCAAAGGGTAAACCCAATCATACGCTGTTTTCTGGGAAAAGGGTTTTATCAATGCTTTTCTGTAAAAAAAGCCGATTGGAAGAGGTTTCCGATGTTGCGGTGGCGTTTTGTCAAGGCCATATTTTCTTGTCGATGGACGTACCTACTTTTGGGTATGAAAGATTCGGCTTTCATTTCCAAGAATGCGGCACTGGAATCTATTCCCTTAGGCTTACAAAAATCGCTTGATACGGATACGGTACCACAGTCTGGCCTATTTCACTTGGTTTTCAATGGCAACCTGCACCAAATGTTAGAGGAAAACCTACCGCCTTCATTTCAAACAGCAGTTTTGCAACGCATCAAAACCGCGCTGGCGGATGGTCGATTAAAGGTACATTACCATTTTGGCGACGTGCTAGATGTTTTAACAGGGATAAATATTGAACGGGAAGCATCACCCTTTTTCTCTCTTTCCGATATTTTGAGTTTTGTCAATTTAGACTATCAACAAAAATTGATTAACCTAATTACCTCAGCTAACAGAGGGAAGGGAACCCTAATTTTCAGAGCATTTGTACGCAATCGATTGACACAAAAACAGGCTGCTGATTTGAAAAATAAATTCGCAACCTTACAAGATTTGACCACCGAAGAACGTAGCCATTTTTACCAAGTCTTTCAAATTGATTTTTAACTCACCATGCAAAAAGAAAATTCATTATTTTTAAGCATTCGTCTTTATAAAAACGGGAAGATGCTCCTGTATGATTATATTTCGTTCGTGCTATTTCTGGTATTTGTCGCCATTTGTTTGATCATTGGCAAGCCATTGTACTACATTGACAAAAGAACAGGTACACATTTAGTAGAGCAATTGATCCGTTTTTTTGAATTTTTTGCTCGATAAAATATAAATATGATGGTATTTTTAATTTTTTTTAGCCTAGTAACGGCCTTTTTTATCTGGTGGCGATTTTGGTTTTTTATGCGAAATCCCAAACGCAAAATGCCTGCTGGGGATGATTTTCTAGCCCCCGCCGATGGCTATGTGGTATATATAAAACGAGTAGAAGCCGGCACAATTCCCATCTCTATCAAAAATCGCACCCATATTGAACTGACTGAGGTATCATCTTTCCCGCCGCTAAGCAAAGCATCGGGCTATCTGATAGGCACTTTTATGACGGCTTTTTCGGTGCACCACAATCGGATACCACTATCGGGGAAAGTAGTGTTTAAAAATGCGACCCAACCATCTACCAATCAAACAACAGCTCGCTTGATGACCAATATTTTAATAGGCCGAAAACCACTAGATGAAAACTGCTCACATATCATTGAAAATGAGCGCCTTACTGTTGGAATAAAAACAGAAAAAGGCGTTTATTCCATTACGCAAATTGCGGATAAATGGATCAGTCACATCATCAATCGAATAGTCGTCGGCGACAACTTGAACAGAGGTGAACTATTCGGCATGATACGATTTGGCTCGCAGGTAGATGTTTTTGTTCCAGACGAATTAGGCTACGCACCAACAGTTAAACCAGGCGATTATGTATATGCGGGGGAGACGGTGATCGCTGCGCCCTCCAAATAAAAAGACGTTATTTTGTAAAAACTTAGCCGCTTGTATTTCGGCTCAAAAAGGTCAGATTTTGCCCAGCCTACTTCGACAGGCTCAGCATAAAATCGCCGTTTTTTTCGCCCGACCGTGCCCTGCTCGGCGGGGTGCGCTGCATCGAACTCAAAAAAGCGGCTTGTCTGACCAAAATCTGCCTGCTTTTTTGATCCGAAACCGCTGGCTAAGTTTTTACGTTATTTTTAAAAAAGAAAAAAGCACTGACGATGGCAACACCCATACAAATACCCAACGCCAATTTTGAAAACTTTCACTTTTCATTGGCGACTTCCGCTGACAACCCCGAACTCATTAGGCTGCTACGCAAAAATCCGATTCACATGGAAATGGATTATATCATGGATAAACGGGACGACTTTTTCAAGGTGCATCATTTTTTTCCCGGTTCGATAGTGATGATAGCCCGCAACACCTCCACCAATGCCGTAGCGGGGTGTTTGTCTTTGTTGAAATTGCAGGGTAGATCGCCGGATGGGGAAATTACTTTCCAATACATCACCGATTTAGTAAAGTCAGGGCAGGAACAATCACCATTGCTGATGAAAAAACTGCTTAACTTCACTTTTGAACAATATTTTGATACCGACTTTATTTTTGGTCTTATCAATGCTGAAAACAAACTAGCGCGGATGTTTTCATCCGCTAATATGCTGCATTATCGCGGCACCCAAATCGCCACCTTCCATTATCTCGAAATGGTACCCTTGGCTATACAAAAGGTGCCAAAACAATATCAGTTTCGGGCTGCCGAAAATCAAAAAGACTTGGAGGCTGCTTTTGATTTTATCAATGCTCATTACCAGAACCACTTGCTTTACCGAGTTATTGATTTGCCCTATTTTGAAAAGATGTGCCTCAAACTACCAGATTTTAGCGCTAAAAACGTGTGGTTAATCTTTGAAAGCGGCATACTAAAAGGCGCGATGATCTGTTATAACCCCAGCGCGATCGGTTCATTAATAGTGGCAAAAATGGATGGAAAGACAAAGTTTATGCTTAAAATCATCCGTTTTATCCATCGTTTGACAGGCCTACTTTTTTCGCCACCTATGGAAGATGAATGCATTAAAACCTTGCAAATCAGGTATTTAGCAGGCGATAAAGAAGCCCAAAATGCGCTGCTACGTGTTGCCAACAATATCGCCCATCGTGAAAAACTCCACTCTTTTTCGATGTTATCCGATGAAAAGGAGTCGCCCCGCCCCACAAATGCCGTGGTGTACCGCTATAACTCGCTCCTTTATGCAGGATACAAACCGGTATTTGCGGACAGGATTAAACTGTTTGCAAAAAGGCCAGTATTTTTTGATATTACTTTTTCTTGAAGAGAAAATCTTTCTGGCTGCATAGATCAATTGTGCAAAGTAATTTCTATTTCTTACAGGCTTTTCAATTTGACCGCCGAATCGGTAATCCATACCCCATTCTCACTCCCGCCTAAACACCACCGAAAATGGCTTTTTAATCCTATTCACCTTTCCATCAGCACTAAAAATCTCCATAAAAAGAATGTAAATCCCAGGACGAACTTTACTACCATCATCAGAGTCGCCGTCCCAACGAAGTGCGCCTTGTACACCTGCTAACTCCTGTTTCAATATTTTTTTGACGGGAATACCCTCAGCGTCGTAGATGGTTGCCGTAGCAGAATAGCCCGGTTCTTGCAAATTAAATAGGATGTCGAGAAAATCCTCTACACCATCCCCATCAGGCGATACATGGCTGGATGATAACGTAATCAGATCATCAGAATTGGGCTGTACCGCAGATTGTTGGCTATTGGGTAACGTTGGGGTGCCATTGTTTGCCGCCGAAGTCCAGTTGTTTGCATTATTGGTGGGTGCATCAAAACGAATACGTTCGATGGACACTCCTTCCCGATCACCGATACTCAATAATTTGTTGTGTAAATCCACCGAATAGTTGAAAGAATCCAAGGTAACCGAACTAGCGCCATCCGACCAATAGAGCGTAATATTGCCATCTTTATCATCCAAAGAGGGCAATAACTGGGTAAATATGCGGTCTTCATCTACACCTTGAAAACGCTCGACAATATTTATACGGTCAGTAGTAAAAACAGCATAATCGCCCGGTAAAAATAGTCGATCATTGGTAATTTTTACGCCCGCAGTGGATTTGGCATAATTGGCCAAAAAGAAACCGTTCCAATAAAATATTTTATCGCTATTGTTGTAGAGTTCTACAAACCGACTACCACCGGTTGCTGGATTAAAAAGCAATTCATTGACCAATATATCACCTGCCACTGGTTTTTCTGGTATGCCAAATACGAATTTACTATCGGGCGATAAAGAATTACCAGAACAATCAGTCAAATTGGGGCTAAAAGTGAGTTCATACACTGTTTTTACTTGCATTGGAGCGGCCAGAGTCATAGTCATGGCTCGGTTATCGGCAAAGGGCGTAATGTTGGCAATATTCAAATCAGGGGTAAAAATATAATTATTCGGGTTACTCAATGCGTTTATATCCATGCCTTCGGAGAACGTAACCAGCAATACATTGGCATTCACCACATTTATTTCAAATGGAGTTGGTGCAATTTCGTCGGGCGCTGCGCTGAATGCAAAATTTCTTTTACCCGGAGAACCGCCGGGTAACTGAGGGCATGATTGCCAATTTTGGCTACCCAAACATACTAAATCTGGATTAATACGCTCCAGCGACCAGCCACCGCCGCGTTTGGTTGCATCAGTGTGCCAATCGTCTAAATAGGTAATTTGGTCAATCACAAGCCCTTGTTGGTTGGTCAAGATTACTTTATCCAAATCATCATTAAGCGCCGGGAAACTGGTAATTGATCGGATATTTGGAGTAAAAGGAGCCAGTAGTGTAGCAGCACTACTAGCACACAGCACCAACACAGAATCGGGTTTTAGCAAATAATCGGGTAATGGCTTAGGCGTACTGGTACCATCAGCAATGCTCAACTGCGAAAGACGAATAAACTTATTAGAACGATTCAATATTTCTACCCATTCTGCTGATTCGGGAAGCCCTTGCCCGGGAGAAGGATTGGACATGACCTCATTAATTACAATGTCGAATGCTTCGGCTGGCTCTTCCAATAAAAACAAGAACGATTGTTCTTGAGCGGCAGCGGTATTGCCCAGCCAATCGCGTAGATTGGTGCATTGTAGGGTATTGGTTGCGCCATTGGCAAATGGATTCGTAAAGGTAAGCACTACCCTATCCGCTTGTGTATTTGACCATGTGGCAGTAGCAGGTGTTGTGCCGCTCCCGAGCATATAATTTGTCAATTTAACCGCTGAAATCGAGTCCAGTGGTTCGTTAAATTGCAACGCAATAGTTTTATTATCAATTACTTGTGTGGACAAATAAATAGGTGGTTCAGTATCCGAAGAATCGGCTTTAACTGTAATATCGTCAAAGAAAAATTTATCTTTTCTAGTCGCCGTATAGAGGCAATAAAAACCAAACCATTTATTGCCATTTATGGCTAAAGTATTGTCATTTGCGGTAAATTGCGGTGTTAATGCGCCTCCATTAGTACCCATCATGGCCGTCCAATTGCCTGTTGCGGTACGACTTATTTGCACTCTTATATCAGTAGGATCGGTACCTACTTCACCGGCAACACCTGTCCCAATCAGAGTGGCTACGTTATTTTGTCGGCGGTAAAGTCGTAATGCATCTGCACTACCAGTTTCGCCTATTTCTAAATAATAACCATCTGAATCATTGGCTAAACTATTGGCTACCAACCAAATACGCAACAAATTAGCCGTTGTTGGGCCAAATTCTAATCGGGTTTTAAAGTCCCAAACTGCCGCATAAGGGAAATTGGCTTTAGTCATTAAGATAGAATTACCGGCATCCGGGGCGTTTAATTGCAATTCGCCTGCGGCATTGATGAAAAACTCGGTTGTCTCTCCTTCCCAAATAAGATTGGAGGTAAAGTTGCCATCGGAGAAATTGTCTGAAAACTGCGCTTGGAGCGTAGTACCTGCAGCCCAAATGAGGATAGCCAGAAATAGTTTTTGTTGCATAAAAATGTATCAATTAGTCCCTAATAATTCTAATTTTTTCTTACGTTCATTACGCCTGCTCAATGTTCCAATTAAAAAACCTGGTACAAGCCAAGGCATTATTTGGACATACCAAGGCATTGTTTCTGGAATAATATAAGCGGAAATATTGACGCTAATGTTTTTTATTTTAATCCCATTCTAGGTTGCCCTTTTTCGTTTATACTGATTGAAAAACCGCGCATGGGCAACAGTTGACTGGAAGGAATTAATTTGCCATTTGTGATATAATCTTCGTGCATTTTTTTTATATTTTGTCCAGTTTCTTTTGTTAATACAGTTAGAAAATGATCAAAATTTGTTAATACATCCCGATTACCTTTGTAATAATACTCCAAAAATTCCAGCATAATATCGTGTAATCCACGCCTATTTTGTGATTTTTTTTCAATCAACCGATCCAAATGATAAGCCAATACAAAACCACGCAAATAGGGCAATTCATTAGCATCTTGATTATTGAAAAAATTGGCTATAATGTACGAATTGGGTTGTTCCGCTGCTGCTGATTCCCACAAACCTTTAAAAAAACGTTCATTGATCGCCAAAATATAAGCACTTGTATCCAATGACCCACAGTGCAATTGATTCAAATACGAAAAATACTCTGTGAATCCTTCACTAAACCAAGCCAACTGCATATCGTTGGGCTGGCCACCGTTCCTAATTTTTACCCCAATCCAATCGTGCATCAATTCATGGTGAAAAAGCCGCGCCAAATCTGATAATTCTAATCCAGTAACAGGTGTTGCAAAAGTAGCAAATGAGTGCACCAAACCCGTACCCAAATACGAAGTGTATCCATCAGGTGCTGTCATTGGCATAATCGTAACTGTATAATACGGAATAGCATAATCCTTCCAAAAAGAGCGCTGATGGGCTACCGTCTGGTTCAAAAGAGACAATACTGCCGTGTCCGAAAAAGTCCACCCCTCACCCCTAATGGCTAAATAAATGGGTTTGCCCGCTACTTTTGTCTCCGATAATCTCCAGCCAAGTCCACCAATAAAAACAGATTCCATCCAACGGGTATCTTCAGCCATCCAAGTTTGGGTCATTTGCATGGTGCCATAACTATTGTGCAAAAGCCAATTAGGCGGAAATCCTTGCCACTTAGTCGATACCATATAACCACTTTTTGCAAAAGGCGCAATAAACAATCCAACCCCTAAAACATGAAATGCCGTAGGGCTGATCCAAGGTCGAAAGGCTAATATCGCGCTTGGGACTGTACCTCTCCAGTCTTGGCCCACTTCATAACTAATAGATATTGAATCATTTGCGTCGTGCTTCACAAGAACATCCAAGGAATCTGTACTCAACAAAATTGGATGCCCACTTTCGCTCCGTACCCGCGAAAAACACCGATACAAATGGTTGGCGGAACCAAATTCATTCGGTAGTCTCAACTGTGTTTCACCATCAGCATCACCCTTCAAATTCATTTGTACTTTTAACGCGATCAGGTGTTCGGATTGGTCTAAAACGGGCGAAACAATATACGTTACTGTTCCTTGTGCCCCTGCACAATACCACACGCAAATCAAGGCAAAAATCCACCGAGACCTAACCGCACACTGCTCCAAATTTACTGATCCCTCCATGCATCTCTGGCATCGCTCATGGCCCAAGCAGCACCATTATTTTCGATTGCATTGAACATTGGCATCCATTCAGCAGGCCCTGCAGATTGCGTCAGAATTTCGTGGCGACGCATTTTAAGGATAATATCCAATGGATTTATCATAACTGGGCAGGCTTGTACACAAGCATTACAGGTTGTACAGGCGTGCAATTCTTCTGCTGTAATATAATTGAATAATGATTTGCCATCGTCGTAATTATCGCGGGTGCATTTGCCGCTGTCCAAATTAGCACCAATTTCCTCGGCACGGTCGCGGACATCCATCATAACTTTACGTGGAGAGAGCAGTTTGCCGGTTTGGTTTGCTGGGCATTCGGCAGTGCAACGGCCACATTCCGTACAAGTATAGGCTTCCAATACGTTTTTCCACGAAAGAGAAAACACATCATTCGACCCAAACTCCGGTATTTCATTGGACGCATTGGGATCAGGATTTTCCAAACCCATCATAATACGCACTTCTTTTTGTACCTCGGGCATATTTTCCATCTGGCCATTTGCCTCCAGTCGGCCATACCAAGTATTAGGAAACGCCAAAATAATGTGCAAATGCTTGGAATAAGGTAAATAACACAAGAAACCAAGGACAGTAGCCAAGTGTAACCACCATCCAAAACGCTCTACGCCAATCAAAGCAGCATCGCTCAAGCCACCAAACAAGGCTGGGCCGAGCCAACTACTGATCGCAAAAGCACCAGTTACGGGGTAATGATCTAATCCGCGCAATTGCAATGCTTTATCACCGCCATTCATGCAAAAAATACCTGTAATCAATACAATTTCGGCAATAAGGATCAAATTTGCATCTCGAGTTGGGAAGCCTTTTAATTCTGGTTTTCTGAAACGTGCAATATTTAGCACATTTCGACGCATCAAAAAGGCAATTGTGGCGACAAAAGCCAACACCGATAATATTTCGATAAAACTAATGATAAAGGTATAGAACCCTCCGAGGAATGGCGCAAAAAAACGGTGCGTTCCGAAAACGCCGTCGATGACAATTTCAATCAATTCGATTTGTGTAATGACAAACGCTACATAAATGAAGAGGTGCAATACTGCTGGTATCCAGTTTTGGAACATTTTTTGTTGCCCAAAAGCTATCAAAAGCATATTGCGCCAACGCTCGGCTGGTCGGTCATTAATGACCTGACTTTTACCTAAAAAGATATTTCTGTGTACTTTACTAAAGCCTTTGTAGGCAAACCAAGCCGCAAAAGCGGTCACTGCGATAAATATTACGGATTGTAACATAAAAAAATTTGAATTTGGCTGCAAAGTACAGCGAATATGCCTCACTTTTGCGGTTCAATTATTCTTTTTGAAAAAAACACTATGCAGATACTAGACGACCGCCAAATACGCCAAAAAATAAAACGTTTGGCCATTGAAATTTTGGAACGTAATTTTGGACAACCCGAAATCATTCTCGCCGGACTAAACAATAACGGCGTTGGTTTTGCGGAGTTGCTCATGCAGGAACTTAGTCCAATTTTACCCGATGATATGGGTATTACGATTACTAGGATTCAATTAAATCCTGCAAATCCACTCGAATACGATCCATATATCGAAATGCCCGAGGAATTGCTCCGTGGCAAAAGTATTATTATCGTAGATGATGTGGCAAATACTGGCCGTACTATTTTCTATGCGGTGCAACCATTGCTCAAAGTTTTGCCTGCCAAAGTAGAAGTTGCAGTGTTAGTTGACAGAAAGCACAAGTCCTTTCCTATTAAGGCTGATTATGTAGGACTTTCACTTTATACTACTTTAAAAGACCATATTTTGGTAGAAATAAGAGATGTCGAAACGATGGCCGTTTTTTTAAATTAAAGGAAAAATAATAATTCTCGATGGGCTTGCGTCTAAATCAAAATTGGCCGTTTGAATATTGAGTAAATAATTGCCATCCTGAACTTGATCTGGGACATAGATCAGTTCTGTAATAGTAGCATCTGAGCGCACTTTATCGCTAGGATATTGCCAAAAAGCCTTGTGCGCTGCTAATTTACCGCCATCTTCTTCGCGATCTACGGAGGGCAGATCGGTTAATAGATGCTTTATGCCGCACTCCGTCATATAGGCAATAGCATCTGGGTGAAAATAGGCTGGATTGGCACCAGAATAATGTGTGCGTAACTTTTGGACATCATTGGGTAAAGTCCTGATAATTAATGCTTCTGCTTCCCCAATTTGTAATTGTTCACGGATGCGTTCTGGCAATATAACGCGATCACCATTGTCCATTTTTTGAGGATAAACACTGATTAGTTTTGCAAAAAAATGGTATTTTTGTAGGCACTCTCCAATTACGTAACGTTCTTTAGCGATATGCCCTACACATTCGGTATGGGTTCCGTTTCCGTGAGGATTGAGTTTTATATTGAAAAAGTTGACAACACCACCTTCGGCTGTACTACCGACAAAATCCCCCATACGGACGGGTTCATACTCCACTAAAGGTGCGTAAAAGCAGTTGACGGTATCCAAACCTGCAAGCAATGGCATAGATAGATCAGTCGAGTGATCTAGGTTGGCGGTATATTTTTGGTGGTGGTATTCAAATGCAATAAACATGGTGCAAAATTAGAAAAAGATGAGATAATGATGAATAATTTTGCGTTAGATATTTGTAGAGCAAAAAAATTCCCCTACTTTTGTAATCTGATTCTACCGTTAATATCAAATTCTTATCGTAATTTATGCAGAAAGAAGAACCTTCACGCCCACCATACAACAATTGCACATCATTTCGCATTTACATCAAATTCAACATCTTTTTGAACAAACTATGGAAAGTATATCAGCATTAATTAAAGAAAAAAAAGACCCATTTTT
>JBEAVK010000075.1:0-16351 GCA_041160955.1 Bacteroidota bacterium | reverse complement strand
GTGTGTATTTTAATTGTAATGTTTTACGCAGCACAAATCCCAAGTGTAAGGAAGGTTCACGACGCGCCCTGAGCGAAGCCGAAGGGCGGCTTCGCTCAGGGCTCAATCTCAATTTTTTACCTAGATATAGATTAGTGTATAAGTAACATACCTGCTTAGTATTCATGTGTTATGTGCCAGCAAAGCAAACGACTAAAGTGTGTATTTTAATTGTAATGTTTTACGCAGCACAAATCCCAAGTGTAAGGAAGGTTCACGACGCGCCCTGAGCGAAGCCGAAGGGCGGCTTCGCTCAGGGCGCAATCTCAATTTACCACTCGCATACAGATTAGTTTTTAAGCAAAATATCTATTTGGTAACCCTTCCGTTATCCTAAAGTTTGCTATAAACGGAATTGGTCTATTGTCGGGGCGACTTTTTCTGTCACCCCGACAATTTAGCACTAACCCCCTTTGAGCCAACTTTGAAATTTCGTTGGTTAGCAGAGTAGATATCTTTGGAAAAATGAGATATTGGACATAGGCAAACCATCAATTTCAACTAAATTGTCGGGGCTGGGGGTATCGCCCCGACAATAGCCCAATTCTGTTACAGAAACACTTGAAATAACGGAATGTCACCAATCCCAAGTATGATGAAGATTGCCCTTTTGCTTTAATACACGGAATGACTTCGCTTTTGGAAATTGGATCCTGCGTTGTTTGAATATTTACTTTTTTATTTATTAGGGATTCTGCTTAGGGTATGTTTTCGGCTACATTCAGGGACTAGTGTCGGCGTGACTCCCACTCTAATGTCGTCAACTTGGGCAGATCCTGACCCTGATAGGGGTCGAACATGAATAGCCCCGAATACAATTCGGGTTTAAAGTGTAAGTGTATGTTTAATAACCCTGGAAGGGTTGAACTTAATGCTACGCTCATAATACGTTGATGTTCAACCACTTCGTGGTTGTTAAAATATTACCGCACTCCTAAACCCGAATTGCATTCGGGGCTATTCATGTTCAACCACTCCGTGGTTGGGTTATTGCTAAGTTGATGATATTAGAGTTGGAATCACGCTGACTCTTGCTTTTTCATTACTGTCACATGTTGTATATTTTTAATTTCACACTCAGGGCTAAATATTTTGGTCTGCTTATTCACTGATAACCACCAATTGATGATTAGTCAAGCGCCGCATGCCTTTTTCGGACTCTGGGAAGCAATGATGGATAATAAAGGTACCTGGAGCATGCGTTTGGATCGTTGCCCGCCAAGCGGTTGCTTTTAATGGATAATCCGCAATTACAGTCTCGTCCTTGATGACTAAATAACGCCCGTAATATTGAAGCAGCAATTCGGCTTCATTGGCTTTGTACCAAAGATATTCCTTGTAATTCGGAATATCACTACTGTTTTTGATGGATGCTACTTGTAAAGTTACTTTTGATGTACAAAGTTACGGTCTTTTTCCAAAAATGAGTTTTTATCTTTCAAAGATTCTGCTACGTCAGTAGCGTAACCGATCTTACCAACCCCGTGGATCACTGCTAATCTTTCTCTATGGGCCTCGCCCCATTCAAGGAGTACATTTCTTACCATAATTTCCCAAAGATAGTAACCTAGCCACTAGATCATTAGTAATTCATTGAAAAAAGCGATTTTATTTACATTTTCAGTATTTAAAAGGTCGTTTTATTGCAAATAATGCACAAAATGATCTTATTTTTTAAAAATATTAAAAAATTGCTGTTATTTTAATGTCAAATTGATGAATTGGCAATAATACTGGTAAATAATTGCCGATAATGTATATTTTTAAAATAATCATTGAAAAATTTGCAAGATAAAAGCCAATGTGCCCATCTTTGCATCATCAAACAACGCAACGCAGTTAAAAGTAACTACGGTTTTTGATACTACAACAACAATGTGAGGTGTTGAAATTGGCAGCCATGCCCTCCTGTCTCGGGGGTGAGGATTACGGGATAAACAAAGCGTATTTAAAGAGGATTGACCACTCGAAATTAATTCTTGCGCTTTTGCTAACCGCCTCGTGAAGGTTCGAATCCTTCTCTTACAGCATAATTAAGCATTTAAAATTAAACGTTTAACATTTAAAATTCACAATTTTTAAATATTAACACTTAAAATTAAATGATAAGGCCACTTGATTTAAAAATGAAACAAGCAGACTACAAAATAATGTGAGGTGTTGAAATTGGCAGCCATGCCCTCCTGTCTCGGGGGTGGGGATTACGGGATAAACAAAGCGTATTTAAAGAGGATTGACCACTCGAAATTAATTCTTGCGCTTTTGCTAACCGCCGCGTGAAGGTTCGAATCCTTCCCTTACAGCAATAATTTAACATTTAAAATTAAACGTTTAACATTTAAAATTCATACTTTTTAAATCATAACATTTAAAATTAAATGCTAAACCACTCGGTTAAAAGTAAAAAGAAAATAATTTATTTTGAAGTAAATTGAGTATGTTTTAACGATTATTCTACTTACGTGTTCGGGATGGTATCAGCATAAAGTATTCGATTTAGCAGGGTTTAAAGGCGCATACTCTACGCTGGTACCGTTCTTTTTAGGCAGGATACGCTCATTTATAGCGTGTATCCTGCCTTTGTTTATTTACCCTAATACCCAGTTCGTAAAAAGTCTGTACTTTAGCCGCTTATTAACCTTTTACTTTATTATGATCAGTTCTCTTATTAAACTTGGCCTATTTTTAGTTGTAGGCATCCTTATTTATAATTTCGTTTTTGGTACCAGCGAAGAAAAAGCGCAATCCAAAGAAGTATTCCAAAAAACAGGCGCAGCAGTAAGTTCTGCATGGAGTCTTTTAAAATCGGAACGCCAAAAATTTGACGCTGGCAAATACGATAAAGCCCTTGATCAACTCGGCGGGGCATACCGCGAAATCCGCGATAAAGCCCAATTTGTGGACGAAAAAGTCCTGCGCCGCCTTAGCGATCTCGAAGAACGCAAGGCTAATCTCGAAAAAGAACTTGAAGGCATTGAAGATACTCCACCCCCAGCACCCGCTCCTAAAAAAGGTGTGACCAAACCAGCACCCACACCCGATCAAAGTGCAAAAGCAGCCGATCAACAACGCAAAAAAGAAAAACTGATGCAGGAATTGGATCAACTCATGAACGATACCGATCAATTACTAAAGCAGGCACAACAATAGCATGACAAACCACTCAGACTTACTTTATCATACCTATAATAGCCTTTTTTTGAGGCTTCCCTTTGAAAAAATTAATGTCAAAGGCACTTTATTGGCACTTTTTGCAGATGCCTGTGCCGCAGGTTTTGATGCAGGTAAGAATCCCGATACTATTATTCGGGAGTTCTGGGATGAATATTGCGAACAAGAATCTGAAGAGGATAAATTAAAATTGTTGTCCTATTTTATCCGCTATATCGAACGCCAAGTGGTGCTGTTTGATTCGGTGGAAGATGCGCTTTTTGAAGAAACCCACGAACTCAATGGCGTTGGGTCGCTGTCGTACCTGCTCAACCGTGTCAATACACCCGCATTGCGCGAACAATTGATCGAAAAACTCAACGATTTTTCGGTGCGTATGGTGCTTACTGCTCACCCTACGCAGTTTTATCCGGGCAAAGTACTGGGTATTATCGATGATTTGGGCAAGGCCATTAGCCAAAAAGACTTAGAAGAAATACGCCTGATGCTGTTGCAATTGGGCAAAACTTCTTTTGTCAATAAGAAAAAACCAACGCCTTTGGACGAGGCTTTGAGCCTGAGTTGGTATTTGGAAAATGTGTTTTATTACGCTATTCCCGATATTATTTTCCGCCTGTACTCTTCCTTAAAATTGGATATTGCTACCTTCAAAAATCCGGGTGCATTGGCACTTGGTTTTTGGCCCGGTGGCGACCGCGATGGCAATCCATTTGTCACCGCAGATGTATCGAGGGATGTAACGCGCCGACTTCGGGAGGCGGTATTGCGTTGTTATTACCGCGATATTCGGAATTTGAAACGCCGACTTACTTTTTCGGGTGTGGAAGAGCGGATCAGTGCCATTGACCAACGTATTTATGTCACTTTGTACAAACCTGGCGACCCGATGGTTTATGGTTCGTGCAAGGAATTACTCGCCGATCTAATGGTGGTGCGGCGGTTGTTGAGCGATAAACACGATGGCCTTTTTATGGAACTATTGGATTTGTTTATACTCAAGGTGCGCATTTTTGGGTTTCATTTTGCTACTTTGGATGTACGACAAGACAGTAGTAAACATTACGAAGTATGGGAGACAATTTGGAAAGCCAATAAGGTGGATTATAGTCAGTTAAGTGATGAAGAGCGGTTACAAAAGTTATTGGCCGCCGATTTTCACCTAGACGAGCATTTGTTTCCCGAGGATTCCATTACCTATGATACCATCGCTATGATGCGCCAAATAGTGACCATTCAGCGCGAAAATGGTGCCTTGGGCTGCCACCGTTATATTATTTCTAACTGCGGCAGTGTGCTGCATATTATGGAAGTACTTACTTTGGCAAGGCTGACCATTGGGCATATTGGCCCTGGTGGCAGTATGCCTTTGGATGTGATTCCGTTGTTTGAAACCGTAGAAGATTTGGCAATGGGCGGACATATTATGCACGATCTCTACAATTTGCCCGCTTACCGCAAGCATTTGGAGGCGCGTGGTATGCAGCAAACCATTATGCTCGGCTTCTCGGATGGTACCAAAGATGGCGGTTATCTTCGCGCCAACTGGAGTATTTATCGTGCGAAAGAGGAACTTACGCGGATCAGTAGGGAAAATGGGGTTTCGGTGGTCTTTTTTGATGGTCGGGGCGGCCCTCCGGGTAGGGGAGGTGGTAATAATGCCAGTTATTACGCTGCACACGGCGCGGATATTGAAAACCGCGAAATACAAGTGACCATTCAGGGACAAACGATCAGTAGTACTTATGGCACACGATCGGCGGCTTGTTATAATATGGAGCGTATTTTTACGGCTGGTCTTGAAAATCACTTGTTTAAAACACATTCCAACGAATTGACCGAAGCAGATCGCGCCTTGTTGGATCAATTGGCCGAGGCAGCATATACTTCCTATTCCGAACTCAAAGGGCACGAGCGGTTTGTGTCGTATTTAGAAAAAATGACCCCATTGATGTGGTATGGCGATTCCAATATTGCCAGTCGTCCTACCAAACGCAATGCAGGTGGCGGCTTGAAATTTGATGGCTTGCGCGCAATTCCGTTTGTGGGTGCATGGGCGCAAATGAAGCAAAATATTCCCGGTTATTATGGTTTTGGCGCAGCACTGGAGGTGTTGAAAAATAACGGATTGGGCGATAAATTGCTCCAATTGTACCGCAGTTCTTTGTTTTTTCGTACTTTGGTAGAAAATTCCATGCAATCGTTGTCGAAAAGTAATTTTAAAGTGACCCAATACCAAAAAGCAGATCCAGAATTTGGTGGTTTTTGGCAAATGTTGGAGACCGAGTACCAGCGTTCTTATGAAAAACTACTTTGGTTGAGCGATCAAGAAACGCTCTTGTCGGATAACCCTAGTTCTAAAAATAGTATTGCTTTACGCGAAGAAATTGTATTGCCTTTGATCGCAATCCAGCAATATGCGTTGCAACAATTGCGCTCCAATGATCTGACGGAAGAGCAAAGGGAGCAATTTAAAAAAATGGCTTTGCGCTCCATGTTTGGGATTATCAATGCTGCTCGGAATGCGGCATAACTTTGCCACAAATGTTGCGGTGTGCTACAAATATTACGGTGCGCTGCACCTATTAACGTGGTGTTGCTTTTTTTTGCTACAAATATTACGGTGCGCTGCACCTAAAGTTTTTATAAGAAAACCATATAAATGCGAAACATTCGGTATTCATCGATGGAATTTGCCGTTTTGCCTCCTTTTGTCATAAGTTTTTGCCCGCAATTCAAATAAAAATAAGAACTTTGCGGTTCTATTGCCGACTCATCTTATTCAACCACACCTTTACTTATGTTAAAAATTACAACACTCTTTTTTGTTTTAATCCTTTCTTTTGGTTCGCTTACTGCACAAATGTGCGTTCGCGACTCCTCCGTCCTCGACTCAAACGCTTTGGTATCACCTAAAGCGTGGTCGCCTGCTGACCCTACTATTTATACTGCACCTGCTTGTATCAATGAGCCTTATAGTCAATCGGTTACGTTTAACGTACCAGATAAGATTGCTTTTAGCGGTATTGAATTTCCATTGAGCAAAATTTCAGTTGCATTAACAGGGGCAGTTACTGGCTTACCAGAAGGATTGAGTTATTCATGTGATCCACCTAACTGCGAATTTTTGAGTTTGACACTTGGTTGTATGTTGATTAGCGGCACACCGACATCGAACAATACACCTGGCGACAAAGAACTCACGATCAAGGTAACAGCATTTTCCGTCATTACGCAAGTAATTGATTTCCCGGGTACTATTGCCCCGAATAACAAGTATTTTATCACTGTAAAACCAACTGGCCAATGCACCAGTGGTACGAGTGACCTGTCTGGCCAAATAGCAAGTGTGAAAAATGCGCCAAACCCATTTGCTCAATATACAGAAATGATGATTGAGTCTTTGGTCAGTGGTGAATATACTTTTCAGGTCTTTAATGTAATTGGGCAAAAAGTAAACGAACAAACGGTTCAACTCACAGAAGGCCGTAACCAATTCACTTTTGATGCGGGCGAATTGCCAAATGGCACCTATTTCTATTCCTTAGGCAACCGCCAAGGAAATGTATCCAACACCTTTGTAATCAACAGATAATATTATATGCGGTCGATTTCGTACTTTATCGTTACAGTACTGATATCTGCACCGTTATTCCTTTTGGGTCAAACCGGCTGTCCGGGTTGCGTCGTCAACCTGCCAGCCGGTTTGCCTGTGGATACGGTCTATTTGCCACCTATTCCTGATGGACAAGTAGGACTGGCGTATAGTAAAGATATCTCTTTCCGAATGCCCAAAACTACGACACCAGTGGCGGCCATTGATAGTGTTACGCCTCCGGGGCTTAATATCAATTCGATTGAAATTGTATCCGTAGAAGGTTTACCTCCCGGTTTGAGTTGGCAAGCCAACCAAACGGTGTTTCCAGTAAGTACACAAACAGATGGTTGTATTAAAATATGTGGAACGCCCACAGAGAGCGATTCCTTTGTGATTATTGTTCGTTTAAAAGCTACTATCCTGTTTTTTAGCCAAGAAGCAGTGTTTCCCATGCGTATGTATATTGCTCCTGAGGTAAGTGCCAATGCCGGTTTTTCGATGAATAATCCAGAGGGCTGCGGTAGTGCAACAGTAACTTTTACCAATAATAATCCTTCCAATGGAAATGCTGGTTTTAGTTATGAATGGGATTTGGGCGATGGTACAGTTGCTACTGATGAAACTCCTACACCAAATACTTATTCCACTCCGGGTACTTATATTGTAAAGTATAAGGCTGTGGTGGACACAACAGGGTATATTTTACAAAGTATTGTCCTGAAAGATTTAGACTGCGCTGATAATTTGGGGCTAAATGCACCAGATATGTACCTGTTTATCACCGATAGTGCAGGCGTTAAAGTGTTTGACTCTAACCCGCCTGTAGATAATATTTCGTTGCCCTATACCGTAACGGCCAATCTCCGTCTGAAATCGGGTAATTACGTACTACAAGTATGGGACGAAGATGGCGGTATCCAAGGCGGAGACGATCAATGTGGTATTGTTACGTTCAATGTATTGAGCAATGGCACCGTAGTCTCCAGTGGATTTGAAGCAGTGCTGAATATCATCCGTCCTGTTACCACACTATTATTTAGCGATACGGTAGTCGTTTATCCGCAACCTGCATTACCCACCGTAACAGCACCAATGGGTTTGAAGGCTTGTGCTAATTTTGCGCCATTGCCATTAGAGTCGTCGTATAGTGATGCTATTCAATGGTTTAAGAATGGCGCACCAATTCCATCAGCGATAGATTCGGTGTATTTGGCTACTACCAGCGGTAGTTACCAAGTGGAATATACCTCGCCTGATGGTTGTGAAGTAATTTCTACGCCTGCAGTGGTTGAATTGATTCCTTTGCCCGCAGTACCCTTGTTTTTTAATAACCAAAACTTGCTTACGCTGTTCGATACTTTGACATTACCATCAAATAGTTATACTTTACAATGGTATTTGGCAGGACAGGCCATACCGTCCAACGGCTATTGGCATTGTGCAGTAGAAAGTGGTTTGTACAAATTAGTACTCACCGATAATATCACCGGATGTATTAATTCTTATGACCTCAATGTCATCTATAACCCTAATCTTGATTGCACTACGTCAACCGAAGAAGGGGAGTTGGCTAATTTTGCATTGTATCCCAATCCAGTATCTTCATTGTTACAAATTGACTTGGGTACGCATGCAAAAGACGATCAACTATTACAGGTTTTTGATGCAACGGGGAGATTAGTCTCCACGGGTATTATCGCCAGTGGTGATCGTAGTAAAATATTGGATTGTGCGGGCTTTGCAAACGGTGTGTACTATTTGAATATTATAAATAACAAGGGAACTAAAACGCATTTGTTTGTAAAAGAGTAAAAGTTTAAGTACAATGACAGCACCATTTTTTGAATCCCATCCTAATTTTTTCCTAATCGCCGGGCCCTGCGCCATTGAAGGAGAAGATATGGCTTTTGAAATAGCAGAAAAGATAAACGAAATATGTAACCGTTTGAATATTAGATATGTATTCAAAGGAAGTTATCGAAAGGCCAACCGTAGTCGGCGCGATTCTTTTACTGGAATTGGCGATGAAAAAGCATTGGACATTCTGAAAAGGGTAGGGCAGCAATACCAAATACCAGTCACTACCGATATTCATACTGACGCAGAAGCGGCCTTAGCAGCGGAATTTGTGGATATCCTTCAAATTCCTGCTTTTTTGTGTCGTCAAACCTCTTTATTGGTGGCTGCTGCACAAACGGGTAAGGTGGTCAATATCAAAAAAGGCCAATTTGTAAGCCCCGAAGCGATGCAATTTGCTGCGGATAAAGTACGCGAAGAAGGCAACGAACAAGTGATGCTCACCGAGCGTGGCACGACTTTTGGGTATCAAGATCTGATCGTTGATTTTCGGGGTATTCCCGTGATGCAATCGTTTAATGCGCCGGTTATTCTGGATTGTACGCACTCGTTGCAGCAGCCCAACCAAAGTAGTGGCGTAACAGGCGGGAGACCTGCATTGATCGAAACGATCGCTCGGGCGGGCGTGGCAGTGGGTGTGGACGGATTGTTTATTGAGACACACCCCGAACCTTCAAAGGCAAAATCTGATGGGGCAAATATGTTGCCATTGGATCGTTTGGAGGGATTATTGATAAAATTAGTTGGTATTAGAGCGAGTATTCTATAAATTATGAAAGGTATCATATTAGCAGGCGGCTTAGGCACACGCCTTTATCCGTTAACATTGGCCGTGAGCAAGCAGTTAATGCCGGTTTACGATAAACCAATGATTTATTACCCTTTAAGCACCTTGATGTTGGCGGGTATTCGAGAGGTATTGGTTATCTCTACACCTTATGACCTGCCTAATTTTGAGCATTTGCTCGGTGATGGCAAGGATTTGGGTATGACTATCAGTTATAAAGCGCAACCGGAGCCGAATGGTTTAGCACAGGCATTTGTGCTGGGTGCCGATTTTATTGGCGCAGATGGTGCTTCGTTGATTTTGGGCGATAATATTTTCTATGGCGCAGGCTTGGGCGAAATGGTGCGTTCCTGTTCCGAACCTGATGGTGGTGTTATTTTTGCTTACCAAGTGGCCGATCCGGAGCGTTACGGCGTAGTTGATTTTGACAAAGACTTTAAAGCACTGAGTATTGAAGAAAAACCAGCCAAGCCCAAAAGTAATTTTGCGGTACCGGGTTTGTATTTTTACGATAATTCTGTGGTAGATATAGCAAAAAATTTAAAACCCAGTGCGCGTGGTGAATACGAAATTACAGATGTGAATCGTATTTATTTGGAACAAGGTCGCTTGTCTGTACGCGCTATGGGGCGTGGTTATGCTTGGTTGGATACAGGTACGCACACCAGTTTGATGCAAGCAGGTCAGTTTATACAAACCATTGAGGAGCGGCAGGGCTTGAAGATCGGTTGTATCGAAGAAACTGCTTGGGAAATGGGTTTTATCGACGATGCTGGTCTTGAAAAACTAGGGCATAAGTATATGAAAAGCGGGTATGGAGAGTATTTGATGCGGTTGTTGAAGTAATTACTTTAAAGCTACCAATTCCTTCAGTTCACTATTCGTCAAATCCCCAATCCATTTTTCACCATTAGTCACCGTCAGGTTTGCCAATTCCTTTTTCGATTGGATCATCAGGTCAATTTTTTCTTCAAATGAGCCTTGGGTAATAAATCGGTGTACCTGTACATTGCGTTGTTGTCCAATACGATATGCGCGGTCGGTGGCTTGTGCTTCCACCGCAGGATTCCACCACAGATCATAATGGATTACATTACTGGCAGCGGTGAGGTTGAGCCCCGTACCACCTGCTTTGAGCGAAAGAATTAGGATTTTGGAATGGCGGTTGTTTTGAAACTGCTCCACCATTTCATCGCGGCCCTTACGCGATACACCACCGTGTAAAAAAGGCGCAGTAATACCCGTATGTGCCCTAATAATTGGGATAAGCAGGCTACCCATTTCTTGGTATTGGGTAAAAATAATGACTTTTTCGCCGCTGTCCATGATGGGTGTCAGCAAATCAAGTAGCATCTGAGTTTTGCCGGAAAGTGCAGGATCTGCCTCCTGTTTTTTGAGGTATTGAGCGGGGTGGTTACATACCTGTTTGAGGGCGGTGAGCATTTTTAAGACCAGTCCTTGTCGTTTTATACCCTCCGAGCCTTCATTGCTGATGGACTCCAGTGCAGTGTCCACCACGTTTTGATAGAGCGCAGCCTGTTCCTTTGTAAGGGTAGCAAATTGGTTCTGCTCCACCTTGTCGGGTAGGTCACTGATAATGGTTTTGTCGGTTTTTACGCGTCGGAGCAAAAATGGTGCAGTAATGGTTTTGAACCGTTGGAGTACTGTTTGGTTGCGTTCTGTTTCGATGGGTCGAGCAAAATCACTAGTAAAATCCTTAATATTGCCCAAATAACCCGCATTTGCAAAGTCAAAAATAGAAAAATATTCGCTCAAACGATTTTCCACAGGAGTACCCGACATGGCGATCCTGACTGGTGCATTGATTTTTTTGATGGCTTTTGATTGCGCTGTTTCTAAGTTTTTGATGTTTTGTGCCTCATCAATAATGGCAATAGCCCAGTCTTTTTTCTGGAGGGCTGCAATTTCGGTGCGCACTACGCCATAAGTTGTCAGCAGCACATCGGCCTCCGAAAGAGGCGCAAGGGTACGTGCAGTGCCATGATAGGTATGCACGTTCAGGGATGGCGCAAAACGTTGTATTTCTTTGTTCCAATTGGTTAAAAGCGTAGTTGGTACCACAATGAGTGCTTTATGTACTGCTCCAATCGTCCGATCTTCTTTGAGTTTGAGGAGCGTAGTGATTACTTGGAGGGTTTTGCCCAAGCCCATATCATCGGCGATGACAGAACCAAAGCCGAGTCTTGTGTTTTTGTACATCCACTCAAAACCGCGCAATTGGTACGGACGGAGGGTGGCTTTTAATCCATCGGGTAGGGTAGTGGCTTCGGGGCGGAGTAGTGCTTCCATGAGTGCTCGTGCGGAATCATCTAGGACTACTGGTGCGCCATTGTATTCCCCTGCAATCGCCAATTGGAGGAGTTTATGCCCAATGGGCGGCGCGTCATTTTCCATTTTAAGCAATAAAGCCTTGATCTCCTTTTCGTCGATAAAGGCATAACCATCGGCCAATTGGACAATACCGTGCATGTTTTTGACCATTGCCCTAAATGCAGCGGGGGTAAGCAATTGGTCGCCAAGTGCAATTTCCCATTGAAAATCAATCATGGAAGCAAAAGATAACAATCCAGTTCCCTTTACCTTCCCTTTACTACTCAAACGCGCACCCGCTTGTGGACGTAGTAGTTTTTGTAGCGATTTGGGCAACAATACTTTGATACCAAATAGCCGGATCACGGGTAATGTTTCAAAAAACACATCTACAAAAGTTCGACTGTCGAAAAATAGACGATCTGTGCCTTTTGAGGCAATGAGTCCCGATAATGATGGAAAAAATGGCGCAATATTGGCCAAATCCCGAATCATATCAAGCCGCATCGCCGAAAATGCTGGATTGGAAAATACAATATTCAAGGGAATAGGTGGCTCAAAAGGCTTGGATTTGTCCTCGATAGATACCTGCAATTCAAACCGCCCGTGTAAGTCGATCACCTGAAAAACAGGAACGTACTGTTTTTCGGCAATAAAGAAGCGGTTGAGCCAAAGTTGAATGGATTTTGGGTATTCTCGGTACTCAAAACGTTCGAAGAGTGCTGGTTTACCACTAAAAAACCAATCGGGTATGATACCTTTGGTCTCTATTTTACCGGTATTATGACTAATATAATATTGCAGAAATGGTGCTAATAAAGCATTGAGGTAATCTGCCTCGGTGGGTTCAAATCCATCTTCGCCATCGTCAAAAATAAGGAGTCCCTTGGTAATTAATGGATTAATTTCGTTGACTAATAACCTTACCTCTTCGTTGAGCATGGCTGGAATGAAACGAATAGAAAATCCAGTATCTGGCGATAAACGCAGCAATTGTGGTACAAATGCACCTTTTCGTACAAGGGTTTCTGCAAATTGGTGTATCAAATGCAACGAACGCAGCGGTGTAGCAGCCTTTGATATGGTTTCTGTTGGGATAGATTCGAGCCAAGTGGCCAGTTCACCTATCGTATGCAGGCCAATTACTGTTTGTGTCTGGTCATCCAACAAGGTTGCCACCTCAAACGCTCCTGTTGCAGCATTGAGCAATAGCACTACATTTTCAATTTGAGCACAGGCATGGTCTATTGCCTCCGATTGCTCCGCGTTTTTGACAGGTACAACTGTTTTAGAAAGCGCATTACTTGATTTTTCATAAGCGGTGGCGAGTGTTTTTTTGAAATCACCTTCGGGATAAAAAACGGGTTTTTCGTCGAGTATCCTGAGTAAATTGGTGCGTAGCATTGGAATATTGGAAAAATCGAGGTTGTTCCACCGGGTTTCATCTACTTCTTGAACCTCGCTGATATCTTCTTGTTTTTGCAGTAAACCAGCAAAAGATTGGATGGGAACATCCTCAACAGCACCCTGAGCGAAACCCGATTTTTCTAATGCCGCCATTAGATTGAAATGGTGCAATTCAAAAACAGTGAATGGGTTTTTATCAATTTCATTCGCCACGACATACAGCACTGCGGCCATGTGCTTGCACGGCACGGCTGAGTCGGGGCAAGAACAATTAGAACCTCTAAGTTCACTGAAATTGCGGGGAAAAATAGGAATACCTGCTTTTTTACAGGCATCATTGAGGTCGGGCGGCAACTCACGATTGAGGAGTTGGGATAGAAAAAGTGGATTTTCGGTGACGATCTCTACTAGTTTTTGTTGGGTGTTTTCGTCAAAAACGGGGATTTGAATTTTAACTTTATAGGGTTTTGGGTCAGAACCTTGTACCTTGGCCGAAATAATATTTCCCATGATCTCCAAGTCTTTGACCAATCCTTTATTGGCGTAGGTTTTGCCACGCGGTAATCGGTTACTATAATCAATATCAGACATGGTTTGAAGCCATTGTTTGCCCCACCAAGTGTTTCCATACGTTTTTCGTGTAGCACCTTCTGCTGCTTTTGGTGCGGGTTTTTTAATATAGTTCCAGTACATGTTCTATATTTTATATGATTATTGTATCGTTTATTAGAGGCAAAGTTGATACTACGGGACATTTAAAAAAACACGTTTAATATACTTTTGAAATGGTGGAAAGTGACGTTTACGAAACTTTTTTTAGTTTTGTAAACGTGACCTATTCCTTGTGTTTTATAAAATGTCCAGTAGTATGGTGGCAAAATTACTAAGGAATTTTTGATGTCAAACGATTTTTTACAAACTAAATATTTTTAAAATATTGCCTTTTGATGTCTCAAAACAAACAATCTTTTCTAAATGCTGTTCTCCTATCAATTATGAAATACACCTCATTGCGTCAGGCCGTCAACGATTTGAAGCGGCACAATATGCTCCTCGAAATAGAAGAAGAAGTAGATCCCAACCTCGAAATGGGTGAAATTACCCGTCAGATTTACGACCGTGGTGGGCCTGCTATCTTGTTTAAAAAAGTTAAAGGTAGCCCGTTTCAGGCGGTAAGCAATATCTATGGTACTTTTGATCGTACTTCATTTTTATTTCGCGATACCCTAGAACAGGTTAAACGTGTTATTGAACTCAAACGCGACCCAATGGCGTTTTTGAAAAATCCAATAAAGTATTTGGGTGCTCCTATCACGGCACTTACGGCATTACCGATGAAAAATTGGTTCGGAAGCCCCGTTACTTATGGCGAAACAACGATCGACCAATTACCACAAGTAAAAAGTTGGCCAATGGATGGCGGTGCTTTTATAACGCTGCCACAAGTCTATACCGAAGACCCAGATACGCCCGGGCCAATGCATTCCAATATTGGTATGTATAGGATACAATTGTCTGGTAATGAATATGTTAAGAATGAAGAGATTGGGCTTCACTACCAGTTACATCGCGGTATTGGGGTACACCATACCAAATATAATAAGATCAACGAGCCCTTCCGATGCTCCATTTTTGTGGGTGGCTTACCGAGTCATGCATTTGCAGCGATTATGCCTTTGCCTGAGGGTTTGAGTGAACTTACCTTTGCGGGTATGATGGCTGGGCGCAGGTTTAGATATACCCGTCGTGATGGTCATTTCCTTTCTTCTGATGCTGATTTTGTCATTACGGGCGAGATTGTGAAGGGTATGAAAAAGCCAGAAGGGCCTTTTGGTGACCACCTTGGTTATTATTCGCTCACCCACGATTTTCCAGTGATGCGGGTACACAAAGTATATCACCGCAAAGATCCGCTTTGGCATTTTTCGGTAGTAGGTCGACCGCCGCAAGAAGATAGTAGTTTTGGGTGGTTGATCCATCAATTGGTTGCGCCGCTCACGGCGCAGGAGTTTCCTGGTGTGCAGGAGATACACGCCGTGGACGCGGCAGGTGTGCACCCGTTGTTGTTGGCGATTGGGCACGAGCGTTATATGCCTTTCCGCGAACGTAGGCCAGAGGAAATACTGACGATTGCAAACCGAATTTTGGGATCGGGACAGACCTCTTTAGCCAAATTCCTTTTGATTGCGGCCTCCGATGATGATCCCAAATTGGATACGCATGATATTGGCCACTTTATCCATCATATTTTAGAACGTATTGATTTGACCCGCGATTTGCATTTTTATACCCGCACGACCATTGATACTTTGGACTACTCGGGTAGTGGCTGGAACGAGGGTTCTAAGGTAGTAATGGCTTGTAGGGGCGATAAATTACGGACTTTAACCACCCAACTCCCCGATGGTTTTTCTTTACCTGCGGGTATGGGGCAGCCGATATTTGCGCGTCCGGGCATATTGGCCATTCAGGCACCCAAATTTAAAGTAGTTGCTACCGCCAGGGCAGAAGCAGAGCAATTGTGCCAGTATTTGGAGCGGTTTGATCTAAAAGGCATCCCTATGATTTTACTGGTGGACGATAGCCCATTTACCCAACAAACATTAAATAATTTTCTTTGGGTGGCTTTTACACGGGTAAATCCGAGCCACGATATATACGGCGTGCATAGTTTTACCGAAAATAAACATTGGGGTTGTAAGGGACCAGTCGTAATGGATGCCAGGATAAAGCCGCACCATGCGCCAGAATTGGTGCCAGATGCCGATGTAGAAGCGAAAGTTAAGAAAATGTTGGATCGTTTGCCATCAATTTGAGTCATTATAGCGGTACAAACTCCAAATTCGACTCCTTTCCACCCAGCCTCCTACGTTGATGGCGGTAATCCAATCTGGGAATAGGCAATATACCCGTCGGAATTTTGGATTATTGTTGAACAATGGTTCGTACATTTTTTCGGAAAGTATAAAATCACCGTTTTGTAGGATTATACTGCTTGTATCGCTTGTTAATCGGTCTAATTTACCCAGTTTTATTGCTTTTATATGTTTGGGATTATAGAAACTGATGGGTATATTAGCGGGTAGATAGGGGTTCGTTTTTTCAACATAAAGGACTTGTTTTTGGTCTTTTGCATGTTGGTTTAAATAGGCATAGTACGGCAC
>JBEAVK010000062.1:0-22554 GCA_041160955.1 Bacteroidota bacterium | reverse complement strand
AGATAGCCTCTAAACCCTTCATTTCACTTTGTCCGATAGCATGTATTCGGGAGGCACCACTGAGTAGTTTTTTTTCAAAAAGATGGAAATAGATTTTTTTTATCCATGCACTCCGCTGCATCGCAATCGTGTTATAAGCACCGTGTGGCGTGAGTATATAAGGAATATTATGCCGCTGGAGGAAAGCAGATAACGAGGCGTAAGTAGGAATCCAACCACCATGCAAATGCACCACAATTTGGCCTTTTTTTGCTAAAAGTGCTTGTTTTAGTGTATTATCTAGGATAAACGGAACAGCGGCAGCCTTAAAAAGTTGGGTTTCAAAATTACGTGCACCGTAGTTGTGGGTAGTATCTTTGGTGATGCCCCAAACCGCTACTTTACGCCCAGCGGCAGCCTGCTGGCTCGCCAATTGAAAAACCACTTTGTTTACGCCATTCATCCGCTCCGGATTGGCTTTACCGAGTATTAAATGTATTATTTCCACAACACAAATTTTTTCTTGTTTAAAATAAAAGACCAATAGGACAACACAATCAATTGTGATAATATTAGTCCAAATATAGCACCACCAAGGTTCCAATTGCTAATTAGGTATTGAAAAGACAGCAGACTAAAAAACAGCGACAATAAGTATCCATTAAAAAAATGACTATTGAGCAGCAGCATCCGTATCGCGATGCGTATCGGATAACCGATAAAAATAAGACTGTACAATAAAGTCATCCCGCGCACCACATAGGCATAAGGAGCGTAATCGGCTCCACCTGCCAAACAAATCACATCTTTAGCAAATATAAAAAGCGGTACTAATACGATACCAAATACCAACGCCGCACGGGTACTAATTTGGCGGAGATAGGCTTTCGCCACCGATGCCGAAGTGAGATAGAGCCGTGTGGCTTCCGGCAACACGTAATTCTCAAAACTTTGCAACAAGATATTTAGCACGCCAAATAAAGATTGCACCAAACGAAACGCTCCCAATGCTTCAACACCCAAAAAAATACCAGAAGCAACCACAAACAAATTGCCCGACCACCACTGAGCCGCCGCCGTAAGCACCAGCCACTTTCCTTGTGAGCAGTGCATTTTGAAGTAATTAGCCCAACCAATACGGTCAAAATGAAAAGGTTTTAGGTAAAGCATACCCATTAAAAATGCCGGCAAATAGGATAAGGCTAAATACCCCTCCAAGCCCCCTACCCTACTACTCCCCACCACCGCCATCGCTAACGTGAGCATGGCAGTAACGCTATCCAAAATCAATGCTTTTGTGATTGCACCTGTTGCAAGCAGTACTTTCCTGAAATAATCGTGCATCAAAAAACCAACGACAAATAGCATTTCACCCATATTAGGTGCTCTACCAACGGCATTGGACACTTGATCGAACGAAAAAAGTAGGCTAGTTACCAAAAAAAGCACCACTACTAAGGCCAATTGACTCCAAAAACTAAACGATATATACGACGACTGGTCATCCATACGCGCATGCGATACTTGCAATGGCTGAACAACCAAGGCATTCAAAACACTCACCAAGAGATAAACAACCAACAATAACGTGGCAAACAACCCAAAGGACGTAGCACCCAAGGTTCGCGCCAACAGGATGGTCAATGCCAAACTACTACCACTCATCACGGCCTGATCCGCTAATACCAATACGTTTTTATTCCGCAGCAGTGCCGTTATCATGGTGTAATTCGGGTTAGCGGCTTTAGCGTTTTTTTCTTGGAAAAACAACGGATTTCGCGCCATAAACTTGGCGTATAACCGTACCTATTCAACAAGAAATACATTGAAGGTAATTTAAATTCATCCTGTAGCAGCGTCGTCTCTACAATCCGTTTTTTGGGCGTTAGCCTTGCATCTACAACAACCATATTGACCGCTGCAATACTCATCATCAATAACGCAATGCTATCATTATCAAGGGTTTGATTCAATACCACTACTACATCATATTGTGTTTTATACGGTGCTAAATGCGCTTCCATACCCGCCTTGGTACTTCTATGGAACGACGATGAGGTCATGGTGGTATAATGCAGATTAGGCTGCAAGGCAACAATTTCGCCCTTTGCGCCATCTTGTACTGGCAACTGGTGCGCTACATCAATTAATAGCACTTTCCTTTCCTGCATCACCAATGCTCTTGCGATATGCAAGGCATTGTAGGCAGCGCCTTCTCGCGTTCGGTATGAACTAAGACATAGGATTCCATTGGCCGGAATAAGTCCTTTTAATTCCAATTGAATGACTTCTTTAAGGAAATGTTTCTCTTCCGCAAGCGTATTTTTGAGTTTAGGGGTCGTCATGGCTACCGGAATGGCCGCATTGCTTTCCAGGGTTTGGATATCATTTACCTTTGCTTTGAGCGAATGAACGATAAAGATAAACAGCAACGCCAAAAACATACCCAATATCGCCGAAACGATAATAATAATAGTACGATTGGGCGAAACTGGCTCCTTTGCCACCTGTGCTCGTGTTAAAATACGGTGAAATGCGATCTTAGCAGCCTGTGCTATTTCCGCTTCTATACGCTTGGTATTCAGGAAATTATACGACTGCTGATAGATCTGAAATTCGCGGTCCAGAATATTCAGCATTTTCTCTTTTTCGGGTACACCAATAAACACTTTTTCGGCTTCGTCAATATCGGTATTCAGGTTTTTGTACTTAATATCTAGATTTTTACGTGTATTACTAATACTTTCTGTGAGGTAATCCGTTAAGTCACCAATTTTGTTATCAATTACTTTTACACGTTCGTCTTCCTTGGTATAAGTGATGAGCAGGTCTTTTTTCTCGGCTTCAAGTGCCTTTATTTTTTTTACAATTTCGGTAGAAAGTAGGTCTGTAAATGCCTCAAAATTGGGTGCAAGTTCCAAAAAACGGCCTTTCCCATTTTTAATATACTGCTCCAAATCTTCCATCGCCTCCAGGTTCATTTTCAAATTGGTTTGCTGTATCTTGAGTTGCGATATACGGCGCAGATCGGTTTCTGTTTCTTGGCGAATATTGGTAATTTCTTTATTATCGCGATAGGCTTGAATTTTATTTTCAGCATTGGTCAATTTTTCAATTGTACCATTGATTTGGTCATCCAAAAAATTAACAGTCACATGGGCTGCTTTATATTTTGTTTCAATATAATCTTGGATATACACTTCTGCCAATTTATTCACCAAAGTCGCGGCTTTGTCGGGACTGGCATCTTTAAAACTGATACGGAGTACCGCAATATCCTTATCCACCGATGTAATATCGAGATTTTTAGTCAAGCGATTATAAAACTGATTTCTACTAATCAACTTAAACTGGTACTGATCTGCAACCACAAGTTGCGGGTACTTACTAAGCAAAGTATCATTCAGGGTGATGCAAAAAGTAGCCAACGGCGTTACCAGTGTATCGCCCATGTTACCCTTTATCATCATATCATTGCCTGGTAATTGTAATAGATATTCTTGTTCGTTTACAACCTGCAACCCAAATGATTGACCATATCCTTTATCTGCAACGCGGCTGTAGGCGATATGAATAGGGCTATTTTGGTACAATTCAACTGATTTCAGCGTGCCTACCCGGTATATTTCCAGATCAAAATCAATAGCGTCGAATACTTTATCCAATAGCACTTGAGATTTGAGTAGTTCTATTTCACCACCTATTTTACTGGAGCTCGTAAATACATCAAAATCCTTGTACAAGTTATTATCGGGCACACCTTCATTGGTATCGGCCAATTTGAGTTTTACGGTACTTTCGTACATTGGCGTTACATAATTGAGGTATTTTTTGGCCAACAATACAGCAAGCACCATGGCAACTATAATGATAGGCAAACCCCTTAAATAAGGTTTTAATATTTTTAGGCTCTCTTCCATACCGCGTATTAAAATGCACCCAACAGGATTGCTGCTGCTGTAATGGTGGTAGTGAAAGGAATAATAGTAGATACGCGTTTGTCAAATTCCTTATTCTTTTTGGAAGGAACAATCACAATATCACCGGGGTACAATTGAATATTTCTTTTTAAATAATTACCCGATTTTGTCAAATTAATATTGGCCACCCGCACATTAGGACCTTCTTGGCGCAGTACTTTGACGTATTTTAGATTAGCATAAAAATCAAATCCACCACTTCGTGTCACCATTTCCAACAGCGAATTGCGGTCTTTGTCCACCTGAATAACTTGTGGATCCCGCACTTCGCCTAGTACTGTTATTTCTTTGTTGAGTACTTTTACATCCACAATTGGATTGACCACCCATTTGGCATATTGCGCTTTAAGCATCTCCTTTAGTGCTGGAATAGTCATGTTTTCTACCTGTGTAGTGCCTATTTTGGGTATTTCGATATGGCCATTTGCATCCACAAGCAGCCATTTGCCATATACTTCATTAGAATTGTAGATACCATACACAGAACCCACACTCAGTTCGTCTTGCCCCCAAACACTGATACTTATCTTATCGTCTTTCCTGATATGGTATTGATATGTTGCATTGAAAAAGAACGCAGAATCCAAGACTGCAGTCTCCGAATGGCGGTTGGATGGAGCTTCCATGAGTAAGTTAGTGGTTTTGCACGAGAGCAAAAGACTGACTATTAAAAAAGAGAATATATAACGCATTACTAAATAAACTGAAATATTTTTTTGAGAAAACCAGGCGCAGGGTGGTCTAGTATTGCTTTGATGTCAACGATACGTTGGAGTACGTCTTTCACTTTTTGAGGTTCGTTGTCTCCTTTTTGTAGATAGTCGAATGCACCATGTTTGAGTGCATCCACTACTGGTTTTATTTGTTCTTGAGCAGAGATCATCACCACATAAATATTGGGATCAAAACGCTTTATTTTTTTCAAAACCTCGTAGCCTGTCAAGGTATCCATTTGGTAATCCAAAAAGATGACGTCTGGCTTTTCTTGCAAATGTTCTAGGCAATCTGTGCCATTTTCGAAGAGTTGAATGTTTTGGCATCCAATGTTGAGCAAGTGTTGCTCTAAAATGTGGAGATAGTAAGTGTCATCGTCCACAAGAAAAATTTTAAGATCGATCATATTATAACGTTTAAATGTTCAAACACTATAAACGAATTTCATGCCTACTTTTAAATAATTGATTATCAATTATTTATAAAAAAAACAAGGTAAATAATTCCAAATTTTAGACTATTTTTCCAAAATATGGAAACCTATTTACCTTCTGCTAATTCTTTATTTTGCACGGCTTGTACCACTTGTTGGAGCACGACAGTCACTTTTTGCACAAGCGGTTGCATCATATCCGCTGCTTGTTCGGCAGGAAACTGTTCCATCGTCCTAATATCATTTTTAAGTATTTGAATACCCATATCATCAATAGACGGTTTAATTTTATGCGCAATTTGCCGCAACCTATCTATGTCTTTATTACCCCAT
This sequence comes from Bacteroidota bacterium, assembly GCA_041160955.1. GTDB lineage: Bacteria > Bacteroidota > Bacteroidia > Chitinophagales > Saprospiraceae > M3007. The sequence continues at coordinate 17,115 of JBEAVK010000062.1, read as the reverse complement.
GCAACCTGCATATCCTCTATGGATTTTGTGGTTAAACTGACAAATATTTGGAGCATTTTGACTACAAATGGCGTATTTCCACGGCTCATTTCTTTCAACTTGGACAAATCATACAATTGAGAAGCATCTATATCCGCCGTATTTGCACCCGTTTTGTCTAAGTATTCCAGTTGGTAGTGAGATAAAGATTTATTGAGTGCATTAATGAGTGTTTTTTCCTCAAATGGCTTCACAACATAATCATTCATGCCTGCTTGGAGACAAAGGTCAATCTCCGACTTAAAGGCGTTGGCAGTAAGTGCTATAATGGGCGTATCCAAATGAAGTGTATTGCGAATAACACGGGTAGCCTCCAAGCCACCCATAATGGGCATTTGAAGATCCATCAAAATGAGGTCAAACCGTTGGGTACTTAATATTTCTACCGCCTCGGCACCGTTTTCGGCTTCTACTATTTGGAATCCGTAAGGCGACAACACATTGGTAGCCACCAGTCGGTTCATTTCATTATCTTCTACGAGTAATATTGATTTATTAGCCAGCACCTCTGGGGCGATCAGTTGTCCAACTGTTTCAATTTTTGCCGGATCTCCAATTAATAAAGGTAACTGAATTGTGATCGTAGAACCCACTCCTTTTTTACTTTGCACATCAATATTACCATTCATTAGGTCAATAAGTTCTTTGGTAATGACCAATCCCAAACCTGTTCCGCCGTATTTACGAGAGGTGGACTTGTCTTCCTGCTGAAACTTGGTAAAAACCCGTTTGACAAATGCTGCATCCATACCAATACCCGTATCCTCAATAGTAATCACCACTTTTTGGTGGTACCGATTGATATTTGAGCCAGCACAATGGATACGAACAAATCCTTGTTCTGTAAATTTGATCGCATTGCCCACCAAATTGATGAGTATTTGACGAATCCTTGTTGCATCACCTACCAATGCCGGAGCGAGGTCATTTGCTATATCTATATGCAGTGCAATTTGCCTATCTGCTGCTTGTATTTGAAGTATTTTAGCAATATCGCTGAGTACTTCGTGCAAACTAAAATGATTGTGCTCCATTTGTAATTCTCCCGCTTCTATTTTATTGATATCCAATATGTTATTAATAATGGACAGTAGGTGTTGAGAGGCTTTTGCGGCACTATCAAGGAATGATTTTTGTCGCATAGACAAGTCTTCTTTGCTCAATGCACGCACCATGCCGATAATACCGTTGAGAGGCGTACGTATTTCGTGACTCATATTAGCCAAAAATGCTTCTTTGGCTTCAGAAGCCTCTCGGGCAGCCAAAAGTGCTTTTTCTAGTTCATTTTCTAATCTTTTTTGGTCAGTAATATCCAAATGAATCCCAATGGAACCAATAATTTCGCCTTGGTCATTGGTGTTAGGCGCGCCACTAATCAGCCACCATCGCGCTTCACCCCGTTTGTTGCGGGCAACAATCTCAAAACTATCGGAAGCACCTGTTTGGCGTAGTTTATTCTTGACTTGTATTTGTTTCTTGCTTTCTTCGGAGAGAAAAACATCCCCGGCTCTGAGCCCCTTCATTTCCTCAATGCTGTAGCCCGAAATATCCGTAAAACTTTGGTTGCAGTACTGAATAAAATCATCATTATCTACTTCCAATAGACCTAAATTCATATTTGCTATGATATTACGGTACTTTTCTTCTTGTATGCGGAGTTGTTTTTCATTCTTTTTACGATCTGTTATATTTCTGGAATTAGCAATTACATAACCTTTTCCAGCAATATTGAGGTACTTTACGGTGACTTCCACTGGAAACACCTCACCACTCGATTGATTAATATTTTGACCTTCTATGGTTAAAAACTCGTTCTTTTTGAGTGATTCAACATGTTGTTGCCAGACTCCATCTTGTTCAAAGATCTTTTCAAAATCCTTTACATTGTATTGATCTGCAATATTATAATCAATCCCTAAACGTTCACTGGCTTCATTATTAATATAAAAAAGTTGACCATCTTCGTATGATACTTGTACGGCATCGGAAGAGTTGTTGATCAAACTTTGAAAAACCTTTAATCGTTCATTGGATTTTAACAAGGCCTGCTTTTGGTAATTGACTTTTTTAACCACCTCTTTGAGTTCGCTATTCGCAATTTCATTATTACGCAACACATGCAATAGATCAGTCATGGAATCGTGAAATGCGAAATCGCCAATGGTCAGTTGGTGCTCTACTAATTGATCTGTATCATTGAACCAAGGTGATCCCAAAAACAGGTATTGCTCCTCGTATTCCAACCGCTCAAATTGTCCTTTAAAATGCAAATCAGGCTTGGAACTATGCGCTACCACTACTAGTTTTTGGGTGAGGCCGCTCAGGTTTTGATAAGGTTGACCATCCTCTGCTTTAGGCCGCACCACACTCCAATGTGCCAAAAATGGTTCATCTATGTGTAAGTTTGGAAGTACTTTCAACATACTTGAGCCACATGTCCTGAGCGCACCCTCATCATCTATGAGCATAAAAAAGGGAAATAGCCGTTGCATTTCCGAGTATGAAAATTGGAGTTGTTGTTTACTCATATCCAAGTCACTTTGAATATTTCATGCGAACTGCCTTCGTCTCTAGTTTGTAGCAGTTCGATTTGTGTTTCTGTTTCGTATAACTTAGAAAGTCCCTGCAATAACCCCCGAACAAATTCTTGCAAGCCCTCTCTTTTTGAAAAATAGTGTACATGCACACTGTTTTCGTCAATATCTGTTATTTTAAATTCAGGGGGTGTCAATTTGGGATACATGAGCATCACCCGCGTATGAAAATCGGGTAAATGGATCAAAAATGCCCTTAATGATTCGCCTCCCGTTGAAAGCAAAGATCCGTATTTCTCCTTCGATGTTTTGAGTATCCACCACTCCCCAAAAGCCGTCAAGACATCGGCTACGGACATTTCCATTTCCTGAGAGACCGCTCCTGCCAATTTATAAGTGATATCGTCGTCGTAAGGTTCATTGCTGATAAAATAATCCACATCAATATCGCTATTTGCTTTGATGGCCTCCCATTTCTCTTCCCCAAAATTGGCAATAACCAATTCTTCAATGGCTTTGTTTACAATTCCGTACATATTAAAATATTTTTTTATTAATTATGAGCGCTATACTTTTTTCAAATCACCCGAATTGATCAAATTATAGATCGTTGACTTACCTACGTCCAATTTCTGTGCTACTTCTACCACATTATTGTTATATTTTTTTAGAAAAAACGCTATAATATCTACGGTATATTCTTTAAGCGTTTTTTCCATAGACATATACTCCTCGTTTCCTTTCACGGAAGGGAAAGAAATATCATCCGCGCTAATTTCAGTTCCATCGCACATCACACATGCCAGATCAATGATGGCTTTGAGTTCGCGTACATTACCTGGATAATTGTAGCGCATGAGTTGTTCTTTTGCGGAGGACGAAAGCGTCAGTTTTTTCATTTTATTTTCCTGTACAAACAGATCGACAAAATGTTTGGCCAATACCAATACATCGTTGCCGCGTTCGCGTACCGGCGGCAGTTCGATGGGCAAACCAATCAGCCTATAATACAAATCTTCGCGGAAAGTGCCTTTTTTTACTTCTTCTGCTAGGTTTTTATGGGTTGCGATGAGCAAACGTGCATCAAATTTGATCGACTCATTACCGCCCACACGTACCACCTCGCGTTCTTGCAGTACACGCAATATTTTGCTTTGTAAATTCAGGTCTAGTTCGGCTATTTCGTCCAGAAATATGGTGCCGCCATTGGCCTCTTCAAATTTTCCTATTTTTCGGGTTAATGCGCCCGTAAACGCGCCTTTTTCGTAGCCAAAAAGTTCGCTTTCGATCAATTCTTTTGGAATTGCGGCCATATTTACGGGTACAAATGCCTTTTTTCGTCTTTCGCTATTAAAATGGATTGCTTTGGCCACTACTTCTTTACCGGTTCCCGTTTCGCCTGTAATAGAGACATTTATATTGGTTTTAATGGCTTTTTCGATGAGGGTGAAGGCTTTTTTAATGGCTGGGCTTTGACCAATAATTGTCTTTTCAAAATCAAACTTGGTTTCCAACTGCTCTTTCAAGGTCACGACTTCTTGTTGTAGCGATATATTTTCGCGAATACGCAAAATACTGTTCCAAAGCAGGTCTTTGGTATTATCGTCCTTTATGATATAGTCGTATGCTCCTTTTTTTAAAAGATTCAGTGCTACTGCAATATCAGCCTGTCCGCTAATAACAATTACAGGTACATTACTGTACTCTTTTTTGATGCGCTGTAACAATTCTTCCCCACTCATATCGGGCAGGTTAAAATCAATAGAAATGACATCTGGTTGCAAATGCAGGTGATTCAGGCAATCTTTTGCCTGATCAAATAACCGGACATCATAATCCGGGTTCAAGGAAAGGTGGTATTTCAAGAGTTGGCCATACCAAAGATCATCCTCTACAATAAATATTTTTACGGTGTTCATATTCTTATACGTACCAAAATCAGGCCAAATATAGACAGAATTCTACTATAATAGTAACGATAGGGTGAAAAAAATTTGTATTACTGTTTTCTAAATAATTAGCGGCTGCTGTTTTGGTCAAAAAAGATCAATTCTAGACCATATTACCATGATATGAGGCTATTATATGAAAAAAGCAATACAGGAAAAGAGCATCTAGCAAAAAAAATGGCAATACGCACGATACGTATTGCCATTTTTTCTACTAAAAAAAGTATAACCTACAGTCCCAACAAGAATCCAATCGTAAAATTGGCATCCCAGTCGAATACAAATTGCTTACATCCAGTAGCCGCAGCAATCGAATTATAAATATTCAAACCAGCGATTTGCTTATCACCCGCTGCTGTTATTTCTGATGGAGCCGGCAATACGGTGTAGCGTTCTTTGCCATTCCGTATTTTCTTAGCAAATTCAAATGGCACACCTCCAATAATAAAGCAAGTACTGGTCAAATTCTTTGGAACACGACTCGCCTTTGCTTTTACATCTTCTGCTACCACTGCAGCACTAGTGCCATTTTGGAAATATTTCGCCCCAGCAGCCTCCAATGCAGTCACCTGACCTTGGTTGCGCCACGAAATCTTGGTATTACCCGAGCCAATATCCACCACAAACGCACGACCAGAATACTCCGAAGGTAATACCGAACGAAGTGCCAATTGGCCTTCTTGCTCTGCGGTAACGGTATTTACTTGGTACTTCATAGCAGAAAGTGTAGAGATAAACTTGGCCGTGATATCTACTTTTTGTGCACCAGAACTAATCACAAAATGAATATCCCTCGGACTAACACCGTAACCCACCATATCGCTGATATACTGTTTTAATCCGTCCTTGATATCTTGATCGGTAGCCATTTTTTCATAAACAAGGCTAGCACCGAAATCGGCCTTTTCCATTGCCCAGTTTTTCTTATCGTCCACCCGAATGATAAAAGAGTTGAATCCAGTTGCACCCAATTCTACTACCCCCTTTTTCTTACCATTGATCGGCGCAGTAGGTGTAAAAGTGAATGCTTGCTTAGCGAAAGAAGTCGTAGCACCAGCGGTAGCCCCTCCACTGGTAGCAGAGCCGCCCGTATTATCGCTGGATGCAGCAGTACCACCATCTGTGGTAGTACCACCTGAACTTGTTTCAGTTGTTGTGCCGCCACCGCCTATTTTGCCCATCATTCCGGGCATAAAAGTGCGTGCTGCGAAATAAATACCGCCTACGATAAGCAGTGCGATGAGTAGCCTAGAAAAAGCCGTAAGTCTTGCCATAATGTTTTGTTGAAATGATGTGTTATTAAAACGGCTGCAAAAGAGCAGGTACTAATTGCCCCATACAAAAATCATGGACGAAAGTACTGCAATTATCGCAGAATCGCGTGAAATGATCTATAAGAAATTAAGAGTAAATCTCTTTTTGGTTGGCTTTCATGGTGTTCATCAATAGAGCAGTGACCGTCATAGCACCTACTCCACCCGGAACTGGGGTAATATAACTGCACTTGGGCGCTACTGCATCAAAATCAACATCGCCGACCAGTTTAAACCCTGATTTTTTAGTGGTGTCCACGATGCGATTGATCCCTACGTCGATTACTACGGCACCTTCTTTTACCCAATCGCCTTTTATAAAATTGGGAATACCAATGGCGGCCACAATTATATCGGCGCGGCGTACTTCCATTGCCAAGTCTTTCGTACGCGAGTGCGTGAGCGTCACCGTACAATCGTAGCCCTTGCGCGAAAGCAGGATACTGATGGGTGTCCCTACAATATTGGAACGCCCCACCACCACACAATGTTTGCCGGCTGTTTCAATATTGTTTCTACGCAGTATTTCTAAAATACCATAAGGTGTAGCGGGCAAAAACGCGGGTAAACCTTGTGCCATACGCCCAAAATTAACGGGATGAAAACCATCTACGTCTTTTTTAGGATCAATGGCTAGAGTTATTTTTTCTTCGTTGATATGCTTGGGCAAAGGCAATTGTACAATAAAACCATCAATTTCTGGGTCATTGTTGAGGTCGTGTACAATTTGCAATAGTGCTACTTGGGTAATATCTGCATTTCGGCGGATAAGGGTACTCCTAAAACCAGTTTGCTCGCAACTCCTAATCTTGTTGCTGACATATACTTCGCTGGCGGGGTTATCGCCGACCAAAACGGCCACCAAATGCGGCACTTTTTTGCCTTCCAATTTTAGTTGATCTACTTCTGCGGCTAGTTCTGCCTTGATTTGCTCCGAAAGGAGTTTTCCGTCTAATATTTGCATGTTTTATTTATTTTTTAACTCAAAAATGCCCGAAGGCACTGTCTGAGGTGTGGCTACTGGTTCCATAGAGCGGTCTTTACCACGACTGCCCGAAAACTTGACAGGTATTGGAGCGGCGGTTTTGTAGTCGTCCCAAGGCGTTGTAAACCGAGGTTTTTCGTCGCCATATTTGTCAAAAAATGCCCATTGGCTGATGAGTTTACTCGTTTTGTCCACCCAAATATGGTATTTATTTTCGGGGGTAACACCTACACCTTTAAATGTCAATTGCAGTATGTCGGCGGCAGCACCGCTTTCTGTTTTACCTTCGCCAACATATTTGAGCGTCACGCCGGAATCTTTGAGTTTGAAGGGCATCACGAGCCAGTAGGAATCATTGATCCACACTTCTTTACCGATCTTTAGGTATTTGGCTAAGGAGTCAGGATGGGTCTGTTCTACCCCATTGAGCATAACTTTTCCTGTGTTGTTGTTAATATTGACCACCACTTGCTGCGGTTTTTTCAACCAATCAATACGGACATTACCTGTAAATTTATCCCAAAGTAAGGTTCTGCTTCCAAAAAAATTCCAAGATAAGTATCTAATAGCATCATAAGCACCGCGCCCACCTTGTGCTTGCATCACTTCATCCGCAATGGCAACAGCGCGTGCGTCCGATCCTTCATGGTCGAAACCGGGTGCTGCGGGGTTGGCCGAAAACTTGGACTTAGGTGGGCTACAAGCCAAGAATAAAAATAGAAAAACGAGGTATTTATACATAAAATTTATTTACAAACTTACGTGAAGGTACTGATTACCCGAACAAAAGTACGCGACTTTATTGCAAAGTTATATCAACGCACTACTTTTCCTTTCACATACACTTGCTTAATATATGGATAGCCATTTTCGTCGGTGTTCTTGAAAATAATATCCAACGTTTTATTTATTTCGGGGCCTTCGTTTTTGGTATTCAATTTGAAAAGAATTTCGGCAGCCTGCGTGGATTCTATTGGGCCTTGCGACCAATCCGCTTCAATACACTCGCAAGCACTCACCAGTTCAATTTCAAGTGCTTGGTTCGCAAAATTGGTGAAGGCGAACCGGCCATACACCGGTTCGCCTTCGCGGACTGACCCAAAGTCAATCATCTCGTATTCAAATACCGTTACACTATCGATCATATTGACCCAAGCCGTTGCTGATTCGGGTGTAACTGTATCTCGTTCAATTAGTTCGGAGAAAAAAAAACTGGTCGAACCGATTGCTTACCACCTGGGTTTTGCCCTGCTGGCTTTGTAGATTCGCGCTTTTCTATTTTTTCGATCAAAATTTCTGTTGGCCCCGAAAGTATTTTGAACTCCGTACGACGGTTGAAACGATGCTCATCATCGGTACATTCTACACCGTTTGTACATCGGTTTTGGATTTGTTTTTCACCATAACCCACTGGTACAATACGGTCAGCGGTGATACCTTTTGCGATAATCCATTTGGCAGCACTGTTCGCACGACGTTGAGAGAGTTTTTCGTTATACTCGTCCTTACCTTGTGCATCGGTGTGTGAAGACAATTCCACCTTCATATTTGGGTATTTGAGCATCAAATCGGTTAAGAATTGTAGATCAGGCTCGGATTGAGATAGAATTTTATCGTCATCGAAATCATAAAAGATTTTATTCAGACGAATAGGTTCATTTGTACGAATGGTATCAAATAGTTCCGGTTTCTTAGCCATCCGCAAAGTAAGATCCTTTTGTACTTTCACACTTTTTTTGATACCTACCGTAGAGAGTTTTACCGTATCAGACACATAACCTTCATGGGTTGCGATCACGATATACGATTTCTCTGGAAGCAGTGTAAACTCAAAATTATTACCTGCTGCGTTTGTTTTTTCATCCACTTTAGCAGGGTTCTTTTCACTTACATCCTGTACGGTGACGGTACATTCTGTAAATGCTGGATTCTCTTTTTCGCCTTTGCGTTTGCGACGGAATGTATTGGCCAAAAGTTCAACTTTTATCCTTTCTATTTCCCAAGAGTAAATATCATCGCAGCAGGTTTTGCTTTTGAGGTTATTCGGCCCTGGGCGATTGCTCACAAAGAAACCGCTCATACCATCGGGTAATTGTGAATAATATTGGTCATCCAAAGAGGTATTGATACCAGCACCCAAGTTCTTTGGATCGCTCCATTTTGAGCCATTCCATTGGGATTCATACACATCCAAACCTCCAAATGAAGGAAGACCATTACTACTAAAATACAGTTTACCATCGCGGTAGAAAGGTGTCACTTCATTTTCGGGGGTATTGAGTGCCTCCAAATTAACAGGAAGTCCAAACATACCATCACCTTTTTTGGTGGCGTAATACAAATCGGTACCACCTTTACCACCGGGGATATTGGCGACAAAAAACAATACTTTTTCGCCAAATAAATCACCTTCGCAAGGGTGTTGTGCGATAAATTCGCCGTTAACACCATTTACTTCCGTAGCAGCACCCCAGCCATCAGCACCTTTATCGGCCACATAGATTTTACTGCTTTTGATGGACATATTTTCCAATTCCACGCGGGTAAAGTACATGGTTTTGCCATCTTTTGTGATGCTTACATTACCTTGGTGGTAACCTTCGCGGTTGATATTAGTACCTAATGCGACAGGTGCGCCAAATTCTGCACCTGATTTACTAGAAGTTTGAATTTTAGAAAACCAATCGCCTTCTTTACCATCCAGTACGACTACTTTTTTATCGGTAATGCCCGCAAAATACAATTCACCACCACTGTAATAAGGCGAACCTTCCGTTTGTGGGCCATTGAGTTTTTTACCACCATTGGCAATAATCAAATTATCGGGTACTTTGGCTTTACGCGCTATTTCACTACCTGCAATTTCGCGCTTGGCTGCTGCTTTCAGTTTTTCATCCGCACCCACGGCGATATAACCATTAAAAGCCTCTATCGCTTCTTGGTGTTTGCCATTGGCCTTGAGACTCATAGCGTACCAATATTGGAGTTCGGTGTATTCGCCCTTGCGATCGCGGAGCACCAATTTAGCAAACCCACGTTCCGCAGCGGCATAATCGCGTACATCGTAATTGAGTTTTGCTATTTTTGAGTTGAGCGACTTGTCTTTTGTCGCATCATAGACATCCTCGTAGAGTTCGAGGGCTGCATACGGGTTACTGGTGCTTTCTGCTTCCTGAGCAGACTTGAGCATTTTATCAGGGGTAGATTTGTTGATGGGTTGCGCCAACAAAAAAACAGGGCTGATAACAGCAAGGAGTACTAATATAAAGAAAGGTTTATTTGTCATAATCTATTGAAAAATCAGATGTAGGATTGAATTTAGAAGCGTGGACATAAAAGTTTTGGTTTTACCACTGCTTTTTTGTAAATTTTGACAACATAGTTAGCAGCGATCTCAAAACCACCCCTGTTGCGGGTATCGTTATTGAGGCCGGAGGTATTTACATCATAAGCCAAACCTACCGTAAGTCCTTTTTTCTTTGCACCAACAATAAGGTTGATCGCATCGCCGAGGCGATAACCAAGACCCGCTTGGAGGGTAATATCTTTTTCAGGATCAAATAAATAACCCGCCAACCCTTGTACCATAATCTCGTCTTGCTTGTTCATGGTTTGGAAAATGAAAGACGGACTGATCGTCATGCGATCGCTGGTTTTAATATTGAAAACACCCGTAGTCACATAACGGCGAGGCTGCCTAAAAGAGCCAGTGCCAGGCGTACCACCACCACCACCACCAGTTGGTAATCCAAAACGTGGTTGGCCAAGATGGAACACGGCAAAACCAAATTTAAAATCCGTGGTTTTGTTCAATTTTGAAGTAAGAGCGATACCAGCATCAAAATCTGAAAAATTAGACCTTGGATCTTCGTTGCCAGAGCCCGGTGCCCCCCCTGTTCCTGTTCCAGTAAAAGACTTATAATCATCATCGTCCATAAAATTCCCCCTGGATAATCCATCCCCAAATCGGAAATTTTCAGGATCGCCCACACGATAGGTTTCCTGGCCATAATGCCCACCAAGGGTTAGCACCGTTTTACCACCTTTGCCTAAACCTAGATGATACGCCGCTCCAAGTTTGTTGGCACTATGTACCAAACTACCGGCACCTACTCTATCTTGGAATAGCATAAGCCCAACACCTATCCAATCGTTTCGGCGAAAGCCGCGAATGATCGGTGCGTCCACCCAAAGAGAGGGGGTTTCGTATTGATTCGATTTCAATACACTCGTCCATTGAGAACGATAAATGCCACCGATGCGTACAGTTCCTTCAAAACCACCCGTGTTGGCGGGATTAAGGGTCATTTGGGACATATTGTACTGCGTAAAGTGGATATCCTGTGCTGTGATACAGCTAGTGACCAGCAGCAAAAAAAGGAGAGAAAATTGTAATTTTTTCAGGTGCATACGATGTGATTTAATGAATGCCTGTGGTGAAATTAACCCGCGCAAACGGGTCGATAAATTAATTCAGCGGTAAAGTACAGCAATTATTTGCGTACTTTTCAAATGATTTTAAATGTTTTTCTAAAAAACAATAATTTTAACGATTCATTGGTCAATTTTAGACAAAACTCGGCTCGTTTCTACGAGATTCATACATGCAAAATGACCTTTGGGACAAGCCGCGAAACCAATCTTGGAACATGGTCTGCAGGATAGCCCTTCCACTTCAACCGTCGTATTGAGATCAATGCCATCGGGATAAAACGGGTACATGCCAAAAGCAGGTACTGTGCTTCCCCAAATAGATACGATCTGTTTTCGGAATGCTGCTGCGATATGCATCATACCAGTATCGTGGGTAATGACAACCTGCGCACGTTGCACCAATAATGCAGACTCAAAGAGTGAAAATTGACCGCAAGCATTATAAATCTGCGTCCGGAGCGCATGTACTATAATGTCGCCTGTTGTTTTTTCATCAGTGCCGCCGATCAATACAATTGGGATGGATATTTCTTTACAAATTTCAATCACCTTTGCAATTGGCAGCCGCTTCGTGGCGTGTGTTGCTCCTAAGACGAAGGCTACAAAAGATTGGTTGCACCAACTATTTGTGAAAGCATTTATTTTGCTTTCGTCCAAATTGGTTGGAAGGTGAAAATCCAAACCTTTTCCGTCGTAATATACACCCAATGCCGAAACTGTATCCATATATCGGTGAACAATATGCCGATTGGGTAATATATTTTTCCCAAAATTGACCAAAACCCATTTTTTAAAATTGAGTTTATCAAAGGAAAAACTAGGTTTTCGCAAAGCCCATTTGACCCGAAGACTACGCAAATTGTGGTGCAGATCAATGATATAATCGTAACGCTCGGCTCGGAGTAATTCGAGTAATGCGCTTAAACTTTCGCTAATGACAACCTTTTCGTTTGTTTGAATCGAATTACCCAATGCAAACACCTTTTGTACCATCGGGTTGGCGGCAGGTATTGCCGAAAATGCCGATTTGGTCAAATAATGCACATTTGCCCCTTTTTGCTCCACCAAACAACGTACGACGGGTGAAGTCAGTACTATATCTCCGATAGAACTCAATCGGATGACAAGAATTTTCATGCAGCAATTTCTGCGGCTTCCTGCCGTGCCGCTTGCTTTTCTGAATATGCAGCCGCCGCATCACGTACCCATGCACCTTCTTCCCAGGCTTGGCGGCGGGTATCCAGGCGTTGCTTGTTGCAGGGGCCGTGACCATTGACTACTGCCCAAAACTCTTCCCAGTCAATCGCTCCGAAATCATAATGGCCGCGTTCTTCGTTCCACTTCAAGTCGGGATCGGGTAGTGTGAGTCCCAGTACTTTTACTTGTTCGGCCACCATATCCACAAAACGCTGGCGTAATTCGTCGTTACTAAAGCGTTTGATCTTCCAATCCATACTTTGTTGGCTATTCGGCGAATGGTCATCGGAAGGGCCAAACATCATTACCGCTGGCCAAAACCAACGATTAATGGATTCTTGCGCCATTGCTACCTGCTCTTTTGAGCCTTGTGCCAAGGTCAACAATATTTCAAAGCCCTGACGCTGGTGGAAACTCTCTTCTTTGCATACACGTACCATTGCACGTGCATAAGGGCCATAGGAACAACGGCAAAGTGGTATTTGATTAAGAATGGCAGCGCCATCTACTAACCAACCGATGGAACCCATATCGGCCCAAGAAAGGGTTGGATAATTAAAAATAGAAGAGTATTTTGCTTTGCCTGAGTGCAGGTCTTCGATCATCTGCTCACGACTGGCACCGAGGGTTTCTGCTGCTGAATATAAATACAAACCATGTCCAGCCTCGTCTTGTACTTTTGCGAGTAGAATTTGCTTGCGTTTCAAAGATGGAGCGCGGGTAATCCAATTTCCTTCTGGCAACATACCTACTATTTCGGAATGGGCATGTTGACTAATTTGCCGGATCAATGTTTTCCGATACGAATCGGGCATCCAATCTTTTGGCTCTATTCGGATTTCAGCATCAATTTTTGCTTGAAATGCTGCTTCAAAGGAGATATTATTCATAATTTGAACTATTACGTGGTGGTAAAAAAGGTGGTGCAATTGGGCATCCATTATCTTGGTGCGCAAAAATACCACATTTCTCAATAACAACTATTTTTTATTTTTGTTAAAGGCATTGAAAATATTGAACTTGTAATACCTTTACCGCCGTGTTAGTGTAGATTGCTTTGCACCAATTGAGATTAGTATCTTATAGGGTTTTCTAATCAAAACATATAGATGCCGCGCACCGTAATATTTGTAGAATGACAAGGTTTTCGCATTTTGAAGGTGCAGCGCACCTAATAATTTTATTAGAAAACCAAGTTAGTATTTATTTGGCAATACTTGAATTTCATATTTTATACAATAATTTATCATCACTCATAGCTCATTCTATTATGCTCCAGCGTTTTCTCCCCATATTGTTTATTTTTGTTCAATTTAACTTATCTATTGCACAAGAAACGGAGGTACAAGTACCTGTCGAAAACGATTATTACAAAATTATTAAAGTACCCATCCCCGAGGGCATTATATTAGAAGTCGGCGGACTAGCCGTATTACCTGATGGTAGTTTGGCGGCTTCTACCCGTCGTGGGGATGTATGGATCATCGAAAACCCTTATGGTGTAGCTCCAACTTACCGCAAATTTGCAACAGGGTTACACGAAATACTTGGTTTGGTTTGGAAAGATGGTGCTTTGTATTGCGCACAGCGCGGTGAACTCACTAAATTGATCGACCGCAACGGCGACCGTATAGCAGACCGCTACGAAACGGTGTATGCTTGGCCTATTTCGGGGCATTACCACGAATATTCCTTTGGCCCTAAACTCATGCCTGATGGCTCATTTATGGTGACTGGCAATGTTAGTTTTGGTAGTTCCGACTGGTGGGCAGGCAAATCTATTGTGCCTTGGCGCGGCTGGGCCATGCAAATCTACGAAGATGGCACAATGAAACCCTTTGCGGCAGGTATGCGCTCTCCATGTGGTATTGGCGAGGTAGATGGCGATTTTTTTTACGGCGACAACCAAGGTGACTGGATGGGATCGGGATTTATTACTCATGTAGAAAAAGGTGATTTCTGTGGCCATCCTTCTTCGTTGGCTTGGGCAGACAGACCCGAATCTCCGGTAGCAATGCGTAAAAATATGGTATTTGCAAAAATTGATCCACGCGATAACCCGAATGTAAAACCTGAATACATTAAAGACGAATACACGACGACGCTTTATGAATTGGGCAAAAACAACCCAGCAAAAGGCATAAAGTCGCCAAGTGTATGGTTGCCGCATGGGGTTTTGGGTGTTTCTACTTCCGAGATCATCACGGATGATGCCAATGGTGCTTTTGGGCCATTTGCTGGCCAGGTATTTGTAGGCGACCAAGGCATGTCTAAAATTGCGCGGGTATTTTTGGAAAAAGTAAACGGAGCATACCAAGGTGCTTCCTTCGATTTCAGAAGCGGCTTCCGCTCGGGGGTATTGCGTATGATAAAAGGTACTGACAATAATTTATTTGTAGGTGGTACCAATCGCGGATGGGGTTCTACTGGAAAAGAACCATATTCCTTAGAGCGTTTGGTATGGACTGGTCAAGTGCCTTTTGAAATGAAGGCCGTTCGCGCTATGCCCGACGGATTTGAAATTGAGTTTACGCAAGCGGTACAACGCGCTACTGCCGAAAACCTCGATAATTATTACGTTACAGGTTACACCTATAAATACCATCCGGTGTATGGTAGTCCGATTATTGATTTTAAAGAGCACAATGTATTGGGTGCACGTGCCTCCAGCGATGGTATGCGGGTACGTATTGTGGTAGATAGCCTTAGAGCAGGTTATATCCACGCGATCCAGCCGAATGGTGTACGATCTGTGGATGGCAATAATTTGCTCCTACACAATACGGCATACTATACTTTAAATGCGATTCCAAGTGGCAATATTTCTGATATTCCACGTATTACCCCTAAGCCCAAAGTAGCAGAGGTTGAAATGCCCGATGATGCTGGCATGGCTGTAAATACACCCGACAATCAAATGAAAGAAGGTGCGCCGGGCGGAGCGATCAACAAAGCCAAACCCACAGAACCTAAACCGGGTAAAAAAGCAACACCCAAAACTGAAACAAAACCCGCAGCACCTGCTGTAGATGAAAAAGCGGTAGTGGCATTGCTGAATAAGCATACCTGTACTTCGTGTCACAAAACGAACGAAAGAGCGGTTGGCCCTTCTTTCGCAGATATTGCCAAGCGCAAATATTCTACACAAAAAATTGTAAGTTTGGTGCAGAATCCACAACCACAAAACTGGCCGGATTACACGCCAATGGCTCCCATGGCGCACGTTCCGAAAAAAGATATTGAGAAAATTGCGGTATGGATTAATAGTTTACGCAAGTAGGATTGGAAGAGTGATGACGATATACTTAGTGGTTGATTTTTTTGGGGTTGGCTGCTAAGTATATTGGTGAAGTATCTGCATAATACTGACCATTTTCTACTCTGGTTTACGTGCTCCTAGAAATTTATGTCCGTTAAAAGGTAAGCGTCCGAGCAAGTACATCTACTGACAAGCACCACATCCCGCTACAGTGATGTGATGTTTGTCAGGATTACATATATTAAGCGGGGGCAAGGTCTATTTAATTCGCAACGACTAAAGGGAAAACCCGAAAGGCACCATTTGACTCAATACGCAGGTTGTACATACCAGAGGGTTGGTTCAACATAGATATTTGGGCAAAACCAGCGGTAGTGCGTTGCTGCTTGACCAGCCTCCCTTGGGCATCAAATATGGCAATATTAACATTTTGCCCAACCAACTCATCCATTTTTATTTGGACAAGGTTCGTAATTGGGTTTGGAAAGGTTTCAATTTTGGCAGACAGGCTGGCAGACTCTGTATTAGAAGTGTTAGAATAATAAAAAATACGCCGACGACTTTCATACGGACCCTGAAATGAATTACTGTGAAATCTTATATAACTTGTCGATTTGTCAATGTTGTAAAAATATTCTGTTTGGAACTGAAATACAAAAGAATCTAAATCAAATCTATACAATTCTTCCAAGATTATATGGGGTAGTTCATCACTATTCAAGACTTCAGTGACCCTGTTTTCGAGGCGCCACAATGAATCCGTGTTATTCACATATGCCTCTTTTAAAATTTCAGTAGTAGTTGGGTTTTCAAAATACGTAAAAATGTCTCTATTTGAAGAATATGAACCTGAGTTTTCCCATCTTTCAACACGCTGCATATCCTTTTTATCATCACCATCTAAATATGTATAGGTATATCTCCAAATTAAATCCCATCCTCCATTAGCGTTATTTTGTTCAATTATATTCTCAATTAGACGATCATTCTGATCATAAGTGTACTTGTATCTATTATCATATAAATTTGGGGAAGTGTAATTGAAGTAACCTTCTGATAGTTTACCCGTGGGAGTATATGAATATTGAACGACACCCACCGTATTCCATATATTAGAAGCAAACGATTGATAGGTGTAAGAGGCCACTAAATTTCCCGAGGTGTAAGTAGTTATAATTCTGAAATAATTATCTAGCGCATTCGTGTTGGGATTCCATATTTTCGATAACTCTTGCGTTAAATTACCATTGGAATCATAAGTATATATGTACCTGTTTTGAAGTTCCCATTGACCAGTATATCCTCTATAATAATCCCCTTCCTTGAGTAGATTATCAGCATTATACAGGTAAGTATTACTGTCAATATTCATCATTTCAGGCACCTGCCAAGGATATTTATTGAC
>JBEAVK010000055.1:0-14946 GCA_041160955.1 Bacteroidota bacterium | reverse complement strand
AAATTCGAAGCTTCGATAATCGTCGAAAGCGATCAATTGGTGGCTATTGCGGGCAATACCATTTACTTTTTTAAAGTCAAATCATCCTCCAATGAAGCTGTATCGGTCGAGTTATTCCGGCAGGTTGTTTATGATCCATTCTTATTGGGTGGGGCTGGACGACCTACTTCCATGATGCGCAGGGGCGACGCTTTATGGCTTGCCGCTACCAATGGCATTTTTGAGTTGGATACCCAGGATCAGATCAAGAAAATATGTCCTGAAATTCAAAGCGATGTTTTCCTGGTTTGGGAAGATACGTTGCATCGACAAGTCTGTTTTCAAACGCATACAGGTGTTTTCTTTGTGGATGAACAGATGAGAACTTCTTCATTCCGGCTGCAACGGAGCGGTTATCTCATCGGATTGATGGGCAAAAGGTTTAAAAATGGGTATTTATTGTTTATTGGTAAAAAGGTATTTCAGTGGGATGGCGTTTCTTTGAAAGATACGGGTATTGATGTTGGTTACACCATCACGGCTTCTTTTGTGGACAGGCAGGAAAATATTTGGTTGGGCTTGGAGGGCCAGGGTTTAAAGTGTGTACAAAATCGTTCTAAAAAGTTCTCGGAAACAATTCCGGTAAGTATAGGGTTAGGGCATCCGTTACTAACGGATCCGGATAGTTCAATATGGCTGTTGGTTAGGAATAAACCGGAGCAACCCAGCCCCTTCTACGTCAAGTACCAAAAAAACGGATCCGGCACCTGGGTTGAACAACGCGGGCAAATCATTGGTTATTTCCATTTAGAGCAGGATAATAATGGCGTAAAATGGGGTGTCAATTCGTTGGGAGGATTGGATCGTATCGAAAAAGGTCAAAAGCCACAACCTATAATAATCGCGGGAGTCAAACCGCTCCAAGGTACTTTTGGCGTCCGATGTCTTCCGAACGGCAGTCTTTTTCTTTTATCACGAGATGGGGCAAGCACCTATTTTTACAATCCTGCCAACGGTGCATTGATCACCATATCGAACAGGGATATAGGCGTTTTGTCTCCGCGAGCGATCAGCGCAATTGGTAAGTCCAATGCTGTTTCTGACTGGGTATGGGTAACGGGCGTGAACTCAGTTTATGGTCTGAAACCAGATTGGGAACACCTGACTTATACCGCTAAAAAACTGGAACTTTCTACCATGAGTCACCTCGCAAACGAGGATCTCCGGTTGATTTTTACACAAGCTGATTTTCAAAATCCTGATTGGCTGTGGATTGGCACCTGGGGAGGGCTGTGGAAATACAACCTGGCCTCCAACAAGGTAGAGCGCGTCCAGTCGTACCACATATCTTCTACGGAGGCTATTTTTTGTATGGCACAAACAGCACCCAATATCCTTTTTCTGGGTGCCCAGCATGGTCTGATTCGCTTGGATATTGCCCGTGGCGAAAGTCAGATTTTTACCATAGAAGATGGATTGCCAGCCAATGAATTTAACCGGAATACGGTTTCTGTTTTAGGGGATGGCCAAATTAGAATGGGCACCGTAAACGGGTATGTCACCTTTGACCCCAATGACCTGCAAAATCAGGTCAAATTAGAGCGTATTGCTATTTCATCGGTGCGAATAGGGGAGCAGGTGCTGAATATGCAGATCAATGGTTCGATTTTTAGTATTGACAATTTATCATACCAGAATTCCAACCTAATTGTGCAGGTAAGTTTGCTGGATTTTACCAATCCCGGAGCCCATCAATACAGATTTCGCTTGGGGAGGAAGAACAATGGCTGGACGTACAATGGACAAAAAAATACCGTATCAATGGTAGGTCTTGCTCCTGGAAATTACATTTTTGAGGTGCAGGGCTCTCTGGATGGCAGTCAATGGAGCGAATCCGCTTTCTTACACTTTCGCAAAGAAGGCCCATGGTGGTCAACCTGGTGGGCAATGCTGTTCTTTTCATTGCTGGTTACCGTGCCAATTGTCATTATCGTAAGAAATAGAGTGTTTTTGCAACAGGAAAAGCTTAAAAACAAACTGTTGCAACAGGAGGTTACCCATGAAATGGAACTTACATCGGCAAAGGAGCGACTTTTGGCCAATATTACACATGACCTGCGTACCCCGCTTACCTTGATTACCGGATTGGCAAAATCCATGCAGGTGCAGCCGAATGGAGTTACGGACTCGGCAATCGCAAATATTCAAAAACAAAGCAATGACTTGCTTGTATTGGTGACTCAAATCTTAGATTTGAGCAAAATAAAAACACTGGGGAGCATTCCGCTTTCGCCAAAGGATGTAGCGCTGAACCAGTTTTTGCCGGCCTTACTGGCCTCTTACACGTATCAGGCTGAATTAAAATCCATCGATCTGCAGGGGCGTTTTCCCGATGATCTGCCAGTCATCCGTGTGGATGAAAACGCCCTCAAATCGATTCTAAGCAATTTGCTTTCCAATGCACTGAAATTTGCGCCGGAACGGGGCCGGGTAGCCCTTCAAGTAAGTACGGATTCCAACCTTTTACGGATTCGCGTATGTGATAATGGTCCGGGTATTCGTCCGGATGAGGCGGAAAAGATATTTGACCGCTATTATCAATCGCAAGAGACGATTGGGTCAGGCGGCTATGGAATTGGACTGGCTTATGCAATTGAATTGGCAAATCTGTTGGGTTGCAAGTTGACCTTACAAGCCGGACAAACCACCGACGAATTTCGGTCGGTTTTTGTACTGGAGTTGCCCCTGGATAAGGTGGCATTGGAGGACAAAAATACAAAACTGGATGAGCGGAGCATACCCGACGACATATCTGCTTCCACGCCTGCTTCCGCTAAAATGCCATTGATACTCATCGTGGAAGATCAAGTGGAAATGGCCCGTTACATCCGGTCAATCCTGGAACCTAACTTCAGGGTAGTGACGGCCTCCAATGGTGCTTCAGGCTTCCAAAGTGCTGTACAACTGATGCCCGACCTGGTTATATCTGATATTATGATGCCCGTATTGTCTGGAATAGAACTGTGTAAACAGATGCGTGCAGACATACGAACCAGTCATATTCCGCTTATTTTGCTGACGGCTAACACGGATCAAGACACCATGCTTGCAGGCTTGGCTTGCGGTGCCAATTTATACCTGACCAAGCCATTTGATGGTACATTGCTCCTGCAATACGTTGCCAATAGTTTGCAATTGGCCGGACAGATCCGAAGTTATTTCAAACAAGAATGGTTAAATGAAGGTGACCAGGAGATGACTGGCTCGGAACCGGAAGGAATTGAGTTGGAAACTGAAAGCATCTTTATCCAAAACGTAAAAAGCCTGATTGCCTCGAATTACCACCATGAAAATTTTTCGATGGATAAACTGGCTGAAAATCTTGGTGTCAGCCAATCGCAATTGAAGAAAAAAATGTCTGCATTGGGAGGGGAACCAGCCGGAAAACTGCTTCGATCTTATCGGTTGAAAAAAGCCAGGGAAATGATCCTGTCAGGTCAGGATCTTACAGTGGCGGAAATAGCTTTTTCTTGTGGTTTTTCCGATGCCAATTATTTCTCTACAGCCTTCAGCAAAGAATTTGCGGTGCCTCCCACGGCCTTTAAAAAAGGCCAATCTCCTCAATAGTAGCCTTTTAAAAGGCCAATCACCTCAATGGTAGCCTTTATTCAAGGTATTTGATCCTTATTCAAAGATTATCAACCTTGTCTCCCCGGTACTTTTGCACCATATTTATTGTGCAATGTGAACACGAAGTTCAGCATTCTCGGCTTCTAAAACCGTTATTCTTGCTTTATATTCAGAGTCGCTCAATATTCAAATCTTATTTTATGCCAAAAAAAAATACGGACTTTGGACGAATTGATAGTATTTTTTTTATTTCATCGCCGCCGAAGGCGGCTGTATAGTTACGGCGCAAATTAATGGATAATTATTGACTTGTACCCAAGGTCTAAAAATTTTAAAATATTGAATATCAAATTTTTAAGCATTTAAACATAGTTAACTACATAATTGAACGCAGGTATTTTTCGGCTAGATGAGCCATTTTTAAGGCCGATAGCGGTACTATCTGCCTTAAAAATGTCGAAGCATAAGCGGAAAAGACCAAGTTCAAAATGCTAATTAATTGTGTCCAAATACTTAAATTTCGTATCAATATTAATAAACTTAAAATAATCATGCAGCAATTCATCACTATTACCCTTGCGGCTCTATTATTTTGGCATTGCCAAAGTGCGCCTAAAACCCAAACCGCTACGGCCAGCACCGATGTAGTAGCCATGGCGCGCCAAACCCATAAAGAAGCCATTGATACCCTTCGCACCGATACGAATGCGCCTTTGCAACCTTTGGTCATAAAACCATTGGACAAACCAGCCGCACAAGCCCTACTTTCCATGCACGACCTCAAAACCATTTTGGCAAAACAGTGGCCCGATAATGGTTTTTATGGCACCGATCGCTATCGCATTGAGTTCATTTTTACCGATGCTGAACGGACGATTAATGATCCCTCCGTTTATCGTATAAAAGGTAAAAACAGGTACAAAAAAACGGTATCTGATTTTACAGGATTGATCGAAATTACAAATGTCTCTGAATTTTCCGACCCCAATCTCGACTCGTTGGATCTGGCTAATATGGGTGTAAAAAATGCTTACACCCTTTCTGGTACGTTCCGTTTTGATGAAGATAGTACGCTCAATACCAGTGGTGCATTTTTGGGTACTTTTAAATTAGATTTTTCGGTCAACGATAAAGGGGAGGCTGATTCTTGGTATTTTTCAACCGATACGCCTACCAAGGCAGCGGGATATGTTTTTGACGGCAATTGGAGCAGTTACAAAAATAAAACTGCGGCTAAACCCGTTCTTTTTGCCCGCGACCTTTTTGCCATTGCGAATGACATACTCACCGATTTTTCTTATGGCGAACGCGAGGTAGAGATCAATAAACAATATCGTCACTTGGGTTGGGATAATTTTTGGGATGGTGAAGAATGGTGGGTCGATACACCTGCTCAATAATATGTACACTAATATGAATCAAGCAAAAACAACCAGCGTATTCATTGCATATTCCCGAAAGGATGCAGAGTTTTTGACGGAACTACGTACTTTTTTGCATCCGTTGGAGCAAAGCAAGGGGGTAGAAATTTGGTACGATGGAGAAATCGTCGGTGGTGAAGTATGGGAAGCAAGTATCAAACGCGCCCTGCATAGCGCGGATATTATTTTGCTTTTGGTGAGTGCCAACTCGCTGGCCTCCGATTATTTTTATGGCAAAGAGGTGAAAGAAGCCATGGAGCGACACCAAGCGCAGACCTGCACCGTCATTCCGGTGATCGTAAAACCTTGTGGATGGGAAGACACCGAATTGTCCAGCCTGCAAGCCTTACCCAAAGACGGGACGGCGATTACCTTGTGGGAAAACCGCGACCAATCTTACAAAAGTGTTTTTGATGGATTAAAGGCCGCAATCCAAAAAAATCAGGTCAAAAACAACCCTAATATAGCTCCTCAAAGCGACCAAAGTCCAGTGGACGCAATACCTGCTCCCGCGCCAGTAAGTAGCACTGATACGGCTGTACGCACGCGCACGACCCGGAAAACGATTGAAAAAACGGTACGTACTCCTTTACCCGAACCCGTAACAAATACGAATAGTAGTGGTACACCTTTGACCAAATGGTTCTTTATTGGTGGAGGTATTTTGGTATTTTCGCTGCTTTTATATTTTTTCTTACCTAGACAGATCAAAAAGGATGAACCAGTGCCGAATACACCTGTTTTCGTACCTACAACCATCCCGGGGGTAGTGAGTACCATTTATCCCGGTAAAGGTTTTGACGAGGTGATTATTGGCAAAACGAATTTGGATGACATTAAAAAAAGTTATCCCAAAGATTATTCCATTATTGAGCATGGTTCTTATAGTGTAGAAATAGCGTGTCCCAAAAAGGGCATTAGTTTTTATTTTGACAACGAAGAGTACAACGCTGTAAAACCCGATAATAAGAAATACTTTAAATCTATATCGCTAACGCCTCCATTTAAAGGGAGATCTACAAATGGTATAGTACTTGGGGAAAGCAAATTATCCGATGTTGAAAAAATATATGGTACTTTGGTGTTTATGACTACACTCAATGGGTCATTTTGGAACGTTGAATATCCATCGGCAGGTATGCGATTTGAAGTACAGAAAAATATAGATATGAAGCCTAAAACCACCGAGGGTAAAGCGTACTACCGCGAGCAGACCATTGTGGGTATTGATGTTTTTGCTCCTAAATAATACTACTCATATTACATCGCAAAAACCATCGTTATCGCATCTGCCACCTTTCCATCAATCAACAAAGTACACGTCAATAACCCCGTTGCTCCATAGCCGTGGGTATAAAGTACTTCATTCATTCCTTGCTGAAAATCTATAGGCGTATCCATCAAAATCCGCCCCTCGCGGTCACTTACGCGCACAATAGCTGTTTTATGCTGCCTTTTTTCTTCTACCCAAAAAGAAATCCAAGTTGCCTCGTCAAAAGGATTTGGTCGGTTCGGTAATAACTTGAAATTAGGTTGTTCGTCGCCTACCGCTAGTTCGGTGCTGCCAGAAGTGATGGCTATTTTTTCTATACTAAACAAACTCTCTACCCCACTATTATCCACAGTGGCAATGCTGACATATAGCGCTCCCGTTGCATTACAGGGGAAAGACCCCAAATTGGAGTTGGTTAAGGTATAAACCGTGTCCCAATCATTGGTGGTGCTGCGCAATGCAATGCGATAGGTAAGGGTATCTATAGGGTTAGCAATATCCACCGTAACCATACTGCCTGAGCGAATAGCATTAAAACTAGATGGAGCAGCGGGTACACCACGAGCAATAGAAGCGGCAGCATTGCCATTAATTACGGCATTGCGCGCCAAATAATTAAACTGTACAAAGAACGAATCAATTACCTGATCGCCATCGGTGTCTATACCTAGAATATCTTCAGAGGTATGTTGCCGATCACTATAATTGGGGCCGTTACTGGCATCGCCGTGCTCATTGGCGGCGGTAAAGCGCATAGCAGGATAACCGCGTTCTCGGAATGGAATATGATCGCCACCACGACCTGTACGGTCTTCGGGCGACATAATACGGATCAACATTGGCACGGGTGCTGTGGCCAAAAGGTGCTCTTTGTACTGTAATTTGATATAACGCGATAACTGTTTGTGCGCCGAATTGAATCCACCCGATGAGAACAGACGCACCGAAGTAGAATCCACATCATTTACCCCTGGACAAGAAGGCGGAGAAGAGGTTAAACCACAAATTACCCCACCAATTACATCGTTATTCAATACTGCTCGAATGGGCAAATTGTTTGTTTTAGCATATTGTGCAAAGGCTGCTGCGCCATAAAGTCCCTGTTCTTCGGCGGTAGTGGCCATAAATACCAGTGTATTGGGAAAAGAGTATTTGGACATTACCCGCGCCAATTCCATCACTAAAGCAGTACCGGTGGCGTTGTCCTCCACACCTTCTGCGGGGCAGTTAACATCGCAAAGTGCATCGCAACGGCTATCAAAATGGCCTTCGATAAGGACAATGCCGTTGGCGGCGGGGTTGGTGCCGGGCAATATGGCCATTACATTGCTATGTCTGCCCATATTGCAAATGGCTTGGTCGAACCGAAACATCCCCACCAGCAGACGGTCTTCATTATCCATACCAAATTGCTGAAATTTACTTTCGATCCATCGGCGGGAAGCGCCTATACCTGTTGCCGTAGAAACGGTATCTGCCCCTGAATTGCGGGTGCCGAATTGGCTCAAACGCGTAATATACGCTTTCAAACTATCCGGCGAAATACGCGCCTGTATCTCCGATGCTACGAGTAGCGGATCGGTAATGGCCTGCGATGCGGCATAGTCGGCGGGGTTATAATTGCCTTTTAGGATATTGGCAGCTGCCGGATGACTAAGGTAAAAATTAGTTTGTGCGTTGGCATTAAGTGCCACTAAAAGAGCAAAAAGCAGGTGGGTAATACGCATAATAATGGATAGTGTATGTTTGAGCAAAACGAGAGACAAATATCCGTAATTTTGATTGTTCTTTTTTAATTGTTGTAACATTAGCTTTGGATAATTTTTTTTCGATTGGATAATTAATTGGTTATGGCTTTTGGGGTTGGCAAATTAGTTTTTCTTGACTTTGACACGATTTCGATTTAAGTAATTGATAATCAATGGTTTAATAAAATTTCTTTTTCGCACCACAAAAAAATTAAATCGTTGATAATCAGGTTTTTATCTTAAAATCGTGTCAAAGAGATGATTGAAGTATAGGACTTTATCTCTTTTTTGTAGAAAAATACGAAGGAGGGTGAAATGGGTAAATGCGCATTTTAATCCTTGAAAATATAGATACTATTTTGGGCTTATTTATGACTTGTTTTTTAGGTGTAGCGTACACTTTTTTTTCTACCACAAAGTGCACAAGAGTGCACAAAAGCGAAGAGTGACGCTTCGCTTATTTTTTTAGTACACAAAAGCGTAGAGTGACGCTTCGCTTGTTTTTTAGTGCACAAAAGCGTAGAGTGGCGCTTCGCTTGTTTTTTAGTACACAAAAGCGTAGTAAGGCAGCATATGTATAAAGGAATACGTTTAACTTTGTCGGGGCGTAATAAAATTTTGCCTTTTGCATAAGATCTAATTGAATATCCTAACATCCTTTAAATAATGAGTACTAGAAAAATCCAACTTGCCCTTGTTTTGGCGCTTGTTTTTATATTTAATTTCTTGTTTTGGAACGAGAAAATGGGGCTTAATTGTCTGGTTTTTACCCCCATTTATTTGGGGGCTTTGTGGTTTTCTTTTCCTGAAAGTCGCTATACGCGTGGTTTCCAAATTACGGCCATAGGCACTTTATTATGTGCCATTATGATTACCTGGCACAATTCTGGGGCAGCCAAATTAGCCTTATTTATATCGGGGATGTGTGCTGCGGGATTTGCGCAAAGTTCCAATTTGAAATATGTGCTGAACGCGTTTTTACAATACCTCAATTCGATGGCTTTTATGATAGCCCCATTTTTCAGATCAATGGGCAAGGAATCGGATGAAAAAGTAGAGCGGACTACCCGTCGCAAGTTTCGGCTGGGCTTTTTACCTCTGTTGGTGATCGTTTTTTTCTATGGGTTATATTATCTTTCCAATGAAAAATTTGCGGCCTTGTCAGATGGATTTTGGAGTCAGTTGGGACGTTTGTTTCAATGGGATATTTCGTTGTCACATATCTTTTTTGTTATATTCGCTTTGCTGATTTGTGGTGGTGCAATTTGGAAATACAATGCCAATATTATAGAGCAAACACCGGATGATCTGCAACATATTCGCCCCAAACGTAACGATACGACGCTAAGCCATGGAATGCTCGATTTGGTAAAAGAATATACCCAATCTCAAAGCCTCCTTTGGATACTCAATGGCATGCTGTTTTTGGTCAATTGCACCGATATATGGTATGTATGGTTCGATTTTGGCGATGAGGCCCGGCAAGACCTTAAATCTTATGTACACGAAGGCACTTATTCCCTCATTTTCTCGATTGTTGTGGCCATATTTGTACTATTTTATGTGTTCCGCAAAAATTTGAATTTTTACCCCGATAACCAATATTTGAAACTAGCAGCGACTATTTGGTTGGCACAAAATGCCGTATTAGCCCTCTCGGTAGGTATCCGAAACTGGCGTTATATTGATATTCATGGCTTGGCATACAAGCGTATTGGGGTGTTTTTGTTCCTATTGCTGGTATTTTTTGGAATTTATACCCTTTGGCAAAAGATAGGGCAACGCAAAACAATGCATTGGCTTTGGAAGCGCAGCGGCTGGGCATTTTATGGCCTGTTGGTACTCAATGCCTGTATTTCATGGGATACTTTTATTACACGGTACAACCTGTCGGGTCGTCCCAAAGGCACGATCGACATTCATTACCTGATCCATACCGTTTCGGATAAAAATTTGTATATTTTAGAGGAAAATAAGGAACGTTTACCCAATATTTCCGCTTATCCGGCTATGGGAGCAGCAGAGATCGAAGACCAAATCAGTGACAAACGACGTAAGTTTACAGAAACCCAATCGATGATCACAGGCAAGTCGTGGAATGGCGCAGACGATCGGAATAGGCGATAATTTCTATTACTTAGCAGGGTTTTCGTACAAAAAATTAGGTGCAGCGCACCGTGATATTTGTAGATAAGATAGGCAAAATCAGGGTTTTAAGGTGCAGCGCACCGTGACATTGAATTTAATATTGCGGTGCGCTGCACCTTCAAAACGCAAAAAAATTATCATTTCTACAAATATTACGCGGCTCTGCCGCTTTTATAAGAAACCCCAGTATTCCTTAGAACCACTTTCTTACAAATTTGTTAGAATTGCGTACTTTTGCGGCTCATTTCCCAAATACAGGAAGTGAGTACGTCATTTTGATCTATACAGTGCCAGAAAAAATCAAGTCTGATATAAGGTTACGCGCCACTTTGAGGCGACAGGCAAGCGCACGCATTCCTACCCAATACGGCCACTTTGACATGTACGCCTACTCGGAGGATGCCAACGACCCTATGCCGCATATCGCTTTTGTAGGCGAAGGATTCAACCCTGCATTGCCTGTAGCTGTGCGTATTCACTCCGAATGTATGACGGGCGATGTATTTGGTTCGCGCCGCTGCGACTGCGGGGAACAATTAGATGCCGCCATGCAAATTGCCGCTGCACAAGGCGGTGTGGTGATTTACCTCCGACAAGAAGGACGTGGCATTGGCCTGATCAATAAACTTAAAGCTTATAACCTTCAAGACGAGGGGCTCAATACCATTGATGCCAATACACACCTCGGTTTTGAAGCAGATACCCGACAATACGAAGCCGCTATTGCTATGCTCAAAGATTTGGGTATCCGGCAAATAGAACTGATTACCAATAACCCCGATAAAGTGAATGCGCTCAAAAAATCGGAAGTTGAAATAGTTGGGCGTATTCCCATCGTTATTGCGCCACATGCTGAAAACCAAGATTATTTGCGGACGAAGCAGGACTTGATGGGGCATCTTTTAGGATTGTAGAATCAATTAAATATATATCTATTAACATGAAACAACTATTGACATTTGCATCTGTCCTTTATATCGCTTTGATGCTTACTTCCTGTGCGGCTAAGCCGAAAGCAGGATTTACCACACTTACTCAAAAAGTAACCGCTCCGGCTAAGGTAGCATTCACCAATACTACGGTAAAAGCCGATAAGTACGAATGGGATTTTGGCGACGGATCACCTGTTTCTACGGAAGTAAGCCCAACACACCGTTATATGCGCTCTGGCAATTTTACGGTTGTACTCAAAGCAATGGCTGGTTCTAAAACAGTAACCCGCAAGCAAACGATCCAAGTCACCGCACCGGAGCGTTGTTTGGTCGAAATTGAAACCACAGAAGGTAATATGATCGCAGAATTGTTCTCTTCTACGCCGCAGCACCGCGATAATTTTGTGAAACTTTCCGATGAAGGTTATTTCAATGACCTGCTGTTTCACCGCGTTATTTCTGGGTTTATGATCCAAGGTGGCGACCCCAATTCTCGCGGCGCACAACCAGGTCAATCGCTTGGTTTCGGTGGCCCTAGCTACAAAATACCTGCTGAATTTGTAGATTCGTTGGTACACGTAAAAGGCTCGCTTGCTGCTGCCCGCGATGGTAATCCGCAAAAGGCATCCAGTGGTTCGCAGTTCTATATTGTACAGGGCAATGGCCCTATTGATGGCAATATGCTGAACCAACTAGAAGCACAAAAAAATGGTTTCCGTTACTCATCAGAGCAACGCGCCGCTTATAAAGCATTGGGTGGAACGCCTATGCTCGACCGCGATTATACTGTTTTTGGGCGCGTGATAGAGGGCTTGGAAATTATCGATAAAATTGCTGCTGTCCGCACGGGTGCTCAAGACCGTCCAGTAACGGATGTAAAAATGAAGATTCGGGTGATAAAGTAAGGACTAAAATTGGGAATGAGAATTAAATAAAGGTACAAATTTGGGGAGACGATTTCGTCACTATTAAGGCATGAAGAGGGCGTTTAGTGGTGCTAAACAACCGATGAATAACAAAAAGAGGGGCGAAATAAGGCCGCCAAATTTGTTACCTTATTTAATTCTCATTCCTTGGACACGGATTTTTTCTGTTTTAAATGAGTGCATGACAAAATCGGGGCATGATGCTTTATTTATACAAGTATTGAATTTCAAGTAAATTGTCGGGGTGACTGAAAAAGTCGCCCCGACAATTTTGTTGAAATCTATTGTTTTACTTAAAATCTATTGTTGGCACAAATAAAACATCATGCCCCGATTTTGTCACACACTCGTTTTAAATAATAGCCTTTAAAATCCGTGTACTATTTTGTACTTACGCTAAACAGTTACAACAACTCATCCATAGTAATGCGCCCTTTCATTTGCCTCATACTCATCTGTTGCGCTTATATTACCCAAGCACAATCCACCATCAATGCACGGTTTGATAGTGCTATGGTAGAAACCGGCGAGCCATTTATGCTACGCGTAGAAGTAGTAGGCGGCGAACCCGATACGCTGGATTTGTCCGCATGGCAAGCATTACTACCGCCCGAAAACATACTGACTCGATCTGGTTGGCGCAAAGACCAAAACAGTTGGCGAAATGATGTACAATTCATCGCCTTCGAAGCCAATGACACCATGGTACTGCCCCCTCTGACGGTGGTACTCCGCGATGGCACCTCGCTACAATCTGATTCATTACGGATTCAAATCATCGCCACACCTGTGCCTTCTACCGATCTCAATGATATAGCCGATGTAAAAGACATTCACCGCGAAGCATCCAATTGGACCGATTATATTTGGGTAGGCTGGATTTTAGGCGGCTTGGCCATATTGGCCTTATTGCTGTACTGGATTTCTAGGCGTAAAAAACAAAAAAATACCTTGTTCCGCAGCCAACAACTATCTGGTTTTGATTTGGCGATGCGTAAATTGGAACAATTGGAACAACAACAACTGTGGCAAAAAGGCGAAGTAAAATCGTATTACACGGCACTTTCCGCGATTATGCGCGCTTATATCGACGATCGTTACCAAACAAAAACCCACAAAAGTGGCGCGGAAGATGCGGTTGCGCAAATAAAAAAAATTGGTTTGGATGACGCACAGGAGGCTGCTCTTACGCTCTTGTTACGCAATGCTGATTTAGCAAAATATGCAAAAGGGAAACCCGAGGCAGAATACCACCCGCAATCTATGGCTGATGCCCGGATGGTGGTGGTGGGTACGCGCTTGTGAAGAAATCCAACACTACTTTCATTCTCCTGGTAGAAAGCGGTGTTTATTGTTTTCCCACCAACTTTTATTAATCTCACGGGCAAGTTGATCCACATCTTCTTGTGTTGCTTTACTCTTAGCAATGATTTCTTTGTAGCGAAGGTAGTTCAAAAATCTTTGAATCTCCTCTATGTTTATATTTGTTGGCAATCTTACGATGATTGCATCTGCCGTGCGCTCAATTGTCATATTGAAAAATATTTAGCGCAAAAATATGGGAAAGTAAGTGAAATCCTTACTTTATAGATAAAAAATGATGATTTAACCCATTTTCCCCTCCAACACCTCCTGTAGCCTTTTTTTCTCTTCCCGCTCGGAGCGCAGCATTTCCTCTAAAAAAGAAAACCGTTGGTTCAATTCCCTCATCGTATCGCGATCTATGGAAACTACGTAATTACTTATGGTACTTCCTTCGCCTTCTTGATTATTTATATTGAAACTATTCTGAAATTGTGGTATATTTTGACCTAACAACACACCCAATGGTTCTTCCAAAATATTGGCTATTTCCAACGCCTTATCCAAAGGCGGTGCAGATTGACCATTTTCCCATTTAGCATAAGTGCGCGGGTGCACGCCCAGTTGTAGAGCAACCGTATCGCGGTCTAGTTTCATTGATTCCCGCTTTTGGCGGACTTGATGACCAAATACTTTGAGTTCGTTTTCGTACATAATGTAAAAATGTTTACACAAAGGTAGATATTTATACGTTCAAAGCGGTAAATATTTACATAAAAAAATAAAAAATAATTTGGCGGGGCATTTTAACCGCGTTATCTTTGTTATCGAAATTGTGTAATAAAACATCTCTTCTAAAAATTATTTTTTTGAAAAGTTGGTATGCACAACATCCTGTTCACCTTTAAAATTTAACCAGTACATGTCAGAAAACACAGTACAACGCTTTGCCTTGTCGGTAAAACGACGATGATTTTCTAGTTTTTTTCACTTTTGGGCCATTTGCTCTGTTGACATACCTCGTACAGGTGTGAACAGTAATTTTTTGTGCTCTAATGGACAGGTGCTGCACCTTTCCAAAAACTATACCTATGCTTAAAAAAAATAAACATACCTGCGTATTCGCGATAGGTGTGCGACCAAACACTCCACTCATCACTTTTAACTCATGTCAAAACAGAACAAAATAATTCTTCATTGTATTTGGATCATGCTATTGATCCCTTTGCTGGCTCAAGCACAAGGCTTCGCTGGCCCCGACCGATCTATATGTACCGAAGGCACCACAAAACTAGGCGGTATTTCCACCTGTACAGATTGCTGTTACTTATGGTCGCCTGAAACAGGACTAGATGACCCGTCAAAACCCAATCCTACGGTTTCGGGACTGACTAAAACCCAAAACTATACGGTATATATATCGTATCCTGATGGGCATTACGAATCGGACGACGTAAATGTGACGGTATATGATTCCGATGTCCAAATATTCCATCCCAACTATTTCAAAATAAATACTCTAATTCCCGAAAATGAGGAAAAAGTACCCGGCGCACAGTCCTATGTCAACTTAGACAATGACGATTG
>JBEAVK010000439.1:0-2626 GCA_041160955.1 Bacteroidota bacterium | reverse complement strand
CTGATTTGGTGGTTGAAATACTTTCGCCGGGTAATTCGACAAAAGAAATGAAAACCAAAAAACAACTTTACGAAGAAAACGAAATCCGCGAATACTGGATTGTTGATCCCGAACGTGAATGTGCTTTTCAATTTCACCTCACAGAATTGGGTGTTTATAGTCCAGCCACAATCTATGTCAAAGAAGAGGTATTGGAATGCGTTATTTTTCCCGATTTAAAGGTTGCTATGGAGGATATTTTTCGGTTTAATTAAATGCCCTTACATTGCATTTCCAATGCCGACCAATACGATAGACAGCAAAATTAGCCCAATTCCGAGCAAAAAAGTATTAAAAGTGGCTTTGCTCACACTTGACCATTCTTTGAGGTAAAGTCCCCATACATTTGCTGTTAAGATAATGGTTGCCATGTGCAAAATCCAAGAACTGGCGCCATTGCCCAATTTGCTTTCGCCCATGCCGTAAAAAAAGAATTGCAAAAACCACATTGTGCCTGCAATACCTGAAAAAAGGACATTTTTGGTGATCGGCGTTTGCTGATTAGTATAATCCCCAAAGGTTTTGTTTTTGAAATTCAAATACATACACCATAAAAAATTGGTGGTTAGGCCACCCCAAAGTAGTACGATATATGTGACATTGTTCTGAAACAAGGGGTTAAATCCCTGTCGAACGGCTTCTTCCGCCATGGGTTTGCCACCTTCTATACCAAAATTGAAAAACGAACTCAAAATACCCGAAATTATCGCAATGATTAGCCCTTTTACAAGACTAAATTCAGAAGTGTTTTTTTCTTTATCGAGGTTCAAATCGGCCTCTTTCATAATGCCTGCTTTGCCTGAAAAAGCGATACCTATCAGGCAAACCAGCACACCCAGCAAAACCAATTGGCCGCCAGCATGTTGGAGCATATCGGTAAATGAAGTTTTACCCGGCGTAGGATTGAGGCTGTAATAAATAGACGGCACCAGTGCACCAAAGGCGGAACAAAAGCCTAAAACAATCGAATTGCCCAATGACATACCCAAATAACGCACGCCCAAACCATACGTAAGCCCTCCGATGCCCCATAACAGCCCCATCAGGAATACAAAACCCTTCACTTGGCTGGCTGCTTCACTGATGATGCTAGCGAAATTGGGGATGGTCAACCATGCCGCGATAGGTGGTACAATGAGCCACGAGAATAGTCCGCCCACAATCCAAAAACTCTCCCAAGCCCAACCTTTTACTTTTTTGAAGGGCATATAAAAACTACCTGACGAGATACCGCCGATGGTGTGAAAAAGGATACCTAGTATGACTTGCATAATGTTATTGTATGTTTGTATATTTAACAGTTTTGTCCGTAACTTCGCCCATACAAAGCCAAAAATGCTGCCTGATCCGATTGCGGGATTTTATCTATCTTTTCTTTTTCCCTGCCTATGATGTGATCTTTTGTCATATTAGATTTATACTTGAAAAAATGAAGGCAAAAATAAGATATTTTTCTATGTATTATGTTAATACTTGGAAAAATCAATCAAAAAAATATGGTTTTTTCCAAGTATCGTTTTGATACTTGGAAAAAAGTACTTTAAAAGTATCGTTTTTTCCAGTTATCGTTTTTGTTTTTACATACGATTTCTGATGGAAACAGGTAATGTCTCCATTTTTTGAGATAAATTGGGCGTGATTTTTGCATCATTTTCGTGGCTTCTTTTTCCGGTAACGGATGCTCCAAAGGCCAATTCAATAGGTTTTGAAATTAGGTAGATACAATGCTAAAAGCAGATTGCCCAGCCAAGTTATGGTTGTAGCGCCTTTCTTATGCTAAAATTTAGTATGTGCTTATGTTTATTATTGGAAGTTGTAGCGATTTTTATCAAGGAAAGATACAGAATACGGAAGTTTTTTTAAAGGAGAATTGCCTCATTTGATTTTTTGAAGTGTGGTAGATTGTTTTTAAGTTGTATTCAGATTGTTTCATTTAGCCCAAGTATTTAAAGATTGTGTCACTTGGTCTTGATTTGTATTCAGATTATTTCATGTGACCCAAGTATTTAAAGATTGTGTCACTTGGCCTTGATTTGTATTCAGATTATTTCATGTGACCTAAGTATTTAAAGATTGCGTCACTTGGCCTTGATTAGTACTCAGATTATTTCATTTAGCCCAAGTATTTAAAGATTGTGTCACTTGGTCTTGATTTGTATTCAGATTATTTCATTTGCCCAAGTATTTAAAGATTGTGTCACTTGGCCTTGATTTGTATTCAGATTATTTCATGTGACCTAAGCATTTAAAGAACATATCAATTGGTTTTTGGCTATGTTCAGATTGTTTCATTTGGCTTAAGCATTTAAAGATTGTATCATTTGGTTTTGATTTGCATTCAGACTGTTTCAAACAATTTCGATATAGAAAACGGTTGTCATTAATACCTAAAGAATGAATACAAAGTGTAGGCAGGTGGTTTTATATTTAGCAAAAGAGCCGGCTATCGAGTACGGTATTTAAACTGTATATTGAAAGAGCGTTTTGTTTTGATAGTACAAAATTAGGCTGACCGATTTTAAGCGGCTTACTTTTTTCTTAACTGTGCGCATTCGTCTGATAACTGTACGAGGCTTGCACAGTTACG
>JBEAVK010000438.1:0-20277 GCA_041160955.1 Bacteroidota bacterium | reverse complement strand
AATATTGCGGTGCGCTGCACCTTTAAACTGATTTACCGATTTAAAATACCGCCCGTACTTGCGCCCTTCCAATATGCACTACTCGTGCGTTTGTCCCAGTTCGCCGTCCTTCATACGTTAGGTTCAATTGAATTGTTTTGGATAATTGCCGATCTAATGTCAAATTCCACAATAAATTTCTACCATTTTGCAAACCATCCAGCATCGCAAATGAGATGGGCGTATTGGCTTGTCCTGTATAACGAATATCGGCCAATGTGGCTTTGGCTCGGAGCGCAGTAGCCGCCGAAAAACCACCACTTTTTTTGGTTTTGGTGGTTGGGTTCCAACTTGTTTCTATGTTAAAATCGCGTTGTTCGGCTTTTTCTTGTTCGCCTAGGGTATTTTTACGGTTTTTCCAACTAAATTTGCCTACTATCCGAAAACTACGAACGGGCAGCCAAGTGAGTTTTGGCGAAATTTCCAGCCCATCAATTTTGTAATTCCGTGTAGCAAATGATTCTGTTTCGTTGCTACGCCGTGCATTTGTTAGATCTGTTTCCCAACTCCATTGCTGACTAAGATTTGTCCTGAGGTGAAGTACTTGATCTTCCAAACGTCGGCTTTCAAAACCAGTAGTGACCAAAATCCTACTTCGGTTATCCCCATACGAAATAGAGGCATCCCAGCGGGGATTGGCACGGTTGAGAAACAGCACATGCCGCGTTGTGGCATTCACTGTAATCAGTGCAGAATCAGCAATAGTGAGTTGGAAGGGATTCCATGGCGAAATGCCTCCTACGCCTGCCAACACGCGTCGATTGATTTGTAAAGTGCTTTGGGCAGCAGTTCTACCGACCCATTTTTTCCATCCTTTGGCATTTGGGGGCATCCAAAGGCGCGGTTCAATACGGAGGTTTTGGTTAAAAACGGCATTATTGCTACGCAAATATTCTGGCGTAGTGACGGCCACACGCACGTACGAGGCTTGGTCTTGAAAAACAGATATTTCCATTTCATCCACTTGCAAAATACTGTCGCGGTTGCGGTCGATCCAAGCATATAGCCCTTCACCCGGATTTACGAGCAAGTAATTGAACTCTATTTTGGGGCTTTGGCCAGAGCCCAGTTCGTAGCCTGTTGTGGCCGAAAGACCATTTTTAAAGGCTGAAAAACGATAATCCAATCGACCGAGATAAGTGTTTTGACCTTTTTCTGTTGTAATATTTTGGTCAATAATACGCAGGTTGCGGTAGGTAAAATTCCATTCTAATGTACCCGGCGGTGGTTTTTTGGCAATTTTGTCGCCACCGTGCTCCCAGCGGCCGTTGATATTGATATCATTGGCTGATGTGCTTTGGGCAAAAGCCGTTTTCAGTGGTGCATAATCATTGCGTTGTGAGGCATAACCACCTATAAAAAAGGCGCGTTCCAGATTTGGCATTTGTACATAAAACCGCGCTAAATCGTACCAAAATCCGTTGTTTTGCAAGGTGTCGGCGGCAATATTACTACGGGTATTTTTCTCGCGTTCGGCGTATAAACCCATTTTCAAAACGGGCGTTTTTGACTTAAAAAGCATGGTTTTAGATAGGTCAAATTTAGGACGCGAAAACCGCGTACGCTCCACCAGCCCCGAAGAGGACAATTCGTTCATTTCCCCTAAAAGTCCCCAGCCATCTTTGAGCACATTAACACGTACTGTATGTCTTTGGCCATTGTACTGCCCTATTCTGTTAAATTGTGCAAATTCGTACCGACCATCGCCCAGTTGTTTTTTTTCGATACTTAATCCCATTTTTATGATTTGCTCGGCCATTGGGGTTGTGGAGGGTAGCACATTCCAGTCGCGTACAAATTCTGCTGGGCGGTAGGGATTGAGGGGCAAAAAAGTAGCCGTAGTAAGTTCAGCATTGCCATCCAAAATAGCCGTCCAGTTGCCTTTTGTTGTTTTGTGTTGTATGCGCAAAAAGCCGCCGCCGCCCAAATTATCGCCATTGTCCAAGGGGGAATAGCGGTTCAAATCTCGTTGGCTCAAAGCGGCTTCCCCAAAGAGAAAGGTCTTTTTGCTGAGTTGATATTCGCCGCCCACAGTATGCAATTGCCTTTGTTCGGGCGCAATAAGGCGCACTACGGGTTCAAAATTGCCTGTAGGCAAACAAGTCACCGGATCTGGCGCCACCCACCGATAAACGCGGCCATTGGCACTATTTGGCGCTTGGATATAGTTGCCTTGTCCGGTAGGCACTTCGCTAAAACGGGCAGCATATAAGGCGCTTTCGGTATTGGTAGAATACTCCAAAATGGGAATTACGGAGTTGCATACCAATGTGTCGCGGTAGCGGTACAATACGCGAGAGGGTTCAAAAGCCTCCAGCGTATCCACTCCTGAGGCAAAAGCATTGGTCAAGTTATCGCCCGCTTGTGCAAGTCGCGATCTTTGGTCTGGGGTAAGGTCAAGGTTGCCCGTTGCATTGAGGCCATCTTGCTCGCTATACATATTTAGCCAAAATCGTCCTTTTTTTACGGGCCATTCGGCACGTGCGGTTACTGTGGATCGCAAGTAGTTTTGTACTGCATATTCAAACTCGATAATGATGCGGATGTCTTTGGTGATGAGGCGTTTTTGGGTAAAAATAACTTCTCCTAAGTTATAATCAACTACATAATCATCCGCTTGTCCACGTTGGAGTAATTGTCCATCTGCAAATACTTTTTCAGTACCCGCTAGCACAATAATAAACCGTTCGCCTTCTGCACCTTGTAATCGGTATGGCCCTTGGTTGCCTTCTTGTCCTTGCACAATTTGCCGATTGAATTTGCCCCTCGATACCCCTACTCCACCACTCATGGCTGGTTGTTTTTTAGTGCCGGGTAGTACGAGTTTTGCACCTTGAATGCGTTTAAAATAATTGGTAAAATACCCACCAGGCCGAAGTAAATCCAAATCGCCTGCGGAAAGTATGGTTCCTTTTCGTTCCAATTCAATAAAAATACGGTCAAATTCCTGCAAACGGCGGGTAGTGCCATCGGGTTGTAGCGGAATAGAATTGTCGGATAATGCGCCTCGGACGGTGAGGTCATTGCCTAGTTTACCTTCTATTTGGAGGTTCAAATTGGAATTGAATACCAAATTTTGACTATTACCCACCGATAAACCGCGTGTATAAGTGCCGGTGGAGAGTACTCCGGGGGCGGCGAAAGGATTTGTATTTGGGGTTTCATAGGGGGAATAGTCGAAGGCGACATCTCCATCGTTACCAAATCGTCTAATGAGGGCAGTATCGAGCCTAAAGATGGGTTTTGCCAAATCGGTGGGGAGTACACGATAGGTAATTTGAAGTCGTTTTGCGGCTGGGCAAATACGCTGCACCGCAACAGAGTCGATACGAATGGATCGGTTGCTTATGGTGAAATATTTGAGTGGAATAGGGCAGCCGGTGGTGCTGTCTGCGGCAAATAGTAGGCTTGGTAGTAGGGTGAGTGTGTCCACCACTTGGGGTTTATTGCGTAGGTCTAATACAATACTGCGTATATTACTCCATGGAGATTGCGCGTGTGCGGGCGCGCAAACGAGCATGAGTAATAAAACCGCAAAGAGTAAATACGCTTTTTTTTTCAAGTAGTGTATTGTTGAATCTTGTTGCTTTTTTTTACCGCAAAGCGTAACTTTTTTTCTACCACAAAAGGACACAAGAGTACACAAGAGCGTAGCGTAGTCGCTTCGCTTAAAGTACACAAAAGCGTAGAGTAGTCGCTTCGCGTACACAAAGCGTAGGGTATATGTTTTTAAAAACGTATCCAAAATCATAGACACTAAAGCCACTCTACGCTTTTGTGCTCTCTTGTGTACTTTTGTGGTAGAAAAACACCCTACGTTTTATCATAGAACTTAAAGCAACTTTACGCTTTTGTGTTCTCTTGTGTACTTTTGTGGTAAAAAAAAGCAACCCACGCTTTGCGGTAATAAAATACAAAGAGATGACGCACAAATGCCACTTTGCGTTGTATCAAAACAACCTTAAAACAATCCAAACAAATGGTAACAAGAAAACAAACGAATCAAAACGATCCAAGAAGCCGCCATGCCCGGGCATAATATTACCAGAATCCTTTACCCCAACACTACGTTTCAACATAGACTCAATCAAATCGCCTAATGTGCCAAATATCGCTACCGAAGCAGCAATTGCTACCCATTGATTAGGCGTATAAACATTCAAATAATATGAAATTCCCCAAGCAATAATGACTGTAAAAAAAATACCACCCAATGTGCCTTCCCAAGTTTTTTTAGGGGAAATACGAGGAAAAAATGGCGTTTTTCCGATTAAAGAACCTGTTAAGTACGCAAATGTATCATTGATCCAATTCAAACCCAAAATTCCCAAAACCCTCAAAGGCGTATATTGGTCATCTACCATCGCAATATCAATGAGCAATGCCAGCGGAATGCCTACATATACTAACCCAAGTAAAAAATGCCCCATATTCGTAAATGGTTTCTCCGATGCTAATAATAACTCCATCATCCATAGAATATAAAATGGGAAAAATAGAATAACCGTAAATAACCAGGGTTGGGTATTATCTGCTAATAAAGAAATACTTGGGTACAAAAAATGTAATCCAGTAAGGACAAATGGAACAGTAGCCAATACTGTCCCGATCATCTTCCTGACAAATAGATGGTCGTTTATGCTAAAAACCAATTTCATGAGTTCCCAGGCCGATCCTGCTGTTACCACCCCGAACAAAACCAAAAAAGGGATAAAGCCCCCAAAAATACCACCAAGCATGGCTATTACAAAAAATACAGCGGATATGGCACGTTGTTTCATATTTCAAGATGAGTAACAAAGGAACTTGTTATTATTTTGTGTTCCTAAACAGCCGCAAATGTAGGAAAACTAATAGAAAATCCTTTAGGAATGAAATCTAAATAAAGGTACAGATTTGGCGGCTTCATTTTGCCGCTCTCTTCGTTATTCATCGGTTGCTTAGCATCTCTTTAAAAACACCAGCAGCCACTGATATATATCAGTAGCTGCTGTCCGGTCAGGCATAATCGGAGGTTTGTTACACGAATTTACTGTGGTTCTGAATCAAATCATGGAGTTTAGCCGAAACTAAAAAGGTCTTTGGCTAGGAGAGATGACATAATAACTCAGTTTAATTTTTTAAGGCTTTTTGAGGTATTCAAGTGTAATTTGGGGCGTTTTCAAGATCTTTTGAGGCTCGTCTCCTTTTAATAACTTAGTTGTAACTATTCAGCCGCTACCAAAAAATTCCCGGAGTGAATATATGTTTATAGGCTGAATAGGGTAAATTACCCAATTCCCGTAGGGATTTTATGTAAAAACGCACAAAATAACATACATTCCCTATGGGAATTTGGGTGGCGGCTGTATAGTTACACTTAGTTTAATTTTCATGGCTTTTTGAGGTGTTCAAGTGTAATTTGGGGCGTTTTCAAGGTTTTTTGAGACCCGTTTTTCATCTTAGTTGGTGGCATTCGTGTGCTTTGGTTCTTTAAGGTGCTTCCTTTTTTCTGAGCCATTATCCTTTTTTTATTGAAGCATAAACACTCAAAACAGTCATTTGGGGTTAAAACGTTTTCATGGCCTTCTGAGGCTAGTTTTCAGGTTATTCGAGGCGTAATCGGTTTTTTGCAATTCGTTTTCTAGTTGGATCAGTAAGTTTCAATGTCTTGCTTTCGTTTGATGGCACAAAAGTAAGTTCGCCCCTCCTCGTGGTCAAACGAGAAGGGGCGAACGGACAAAAATCAAACGTGAAATGTGTATTATGGCATTGGAACTAAAATCGGTGGTACCACCTCGTGCTCGTAATAACTAAGATGGTCACACGCAATCTCTTTTATTTCCACAAAACCACCAGGAACTTCCTTCATACTATCCACCCGAACAGCCATATCATTGATTTCGTTACTGAATAATGCAAAGTCGGCCAAAATATACTTGCCGCGCTCTTTAAGCCCAGTAATCACTTGTTTATATACCGTTGCGTCGGCTGCTGCTGAAGACTCAATGATGGAAGTATTCCCCGCGATTAAGATATAAGGTACTTTACGCTTGCTTCCGTTGCCACTATTGAGTTCTTTTAAAAAATCGGAACCGGGCTGCATTTGATCCAGCGTACGGAATATACTATTATCCAATCCTTTCCACAACATAGAGCAAAAGGACAAATACGGCTTTAGTTTGCTAATACCATTGATACCCAATGTGATCCAACCAAACAGTTTTTTGCGGAAATCTGCAATTTCGGAGCCGCCATTTGGCGTACCCATTTGGATCAATTGTTTGATTAAAGGTGCGCCACCCAGTTTTTCAATCATATACCGCGATACCAATCCGCCCATCGAATGTGCAATAATGGTTACACTTCCATCAGGAACGGCGCATTTTTTTAACAATGATAGCAGGTTTTCTGCCGTTTTTTGTATTTCAGTATCTAGGTTTTCATATTCAAAAGTCAAAACAGCACTATAATGCTCCAGAATTTCAGGATGACCATAAATAAACGGTGCTGCACCTTCATGGTCACCAATAATCCCGTGAATCATGAGTAAGGTATTCCCTTTCTGTACTGCAGTTTTTATTTCCGCTAATGCCGCATTTTCCAGTTTACTTCTTCCGCCCGTATAAGTTGTTTTTTCGTCAATAGATTTTAGCAAACATAAACGGTTATAATTGTGCCGACCTGTTATTTTGCTCCAAACCAATTTTTGGAAGAATAATTTTAAAGAACTACCCACAGAGCGTTGCCCCTCGCCAGTCTGCCCAATAGTCCCCGGCGTATCGGCAGGTAATTGATCTATACACACACGACCATGCGCATCGGTATAACCAATGGGGTAATAAATACCGTGCTCCGCATCGTAAGCGAATGGTAGAATAGATTCATCGTCGGCCAATGGATCCGAAGGCGTAAGCACTAACGGATTTTGGGCATCAACCCTTCCACTTACATTCGTCAATTCCAACATACTCAAATGTGTATCTGGTGCAGCAGAAACACCTCGGGCAAATACTTCGGGTCGGCCCTCTGCCCCATCCCACAGACTTGCAGGCGGCAGCATATCCGCCCCTCCGCGCCCTTGTACCAACGACGAGCGTGTAATTGCTTCCGCAGTAGCGGCAAAACCCTTAGGAGCAGTAACCTGAAATGCCCCGAAAGACTTAGAACCACCCGCCGAAAGGGCTTGCTTTGCTTTTGGAATGGCAATCTGGATCGGTATTTTAATCGTGAACCAATCGTCTTTTTCTATCGCCTCTTCC
This sequence comes from Bacteroidota bacterium, assembly GCA_041160955.1. Classification (GTDB taxonomy): domain Bacteria; phylum Bacteroidota; class Bacteroidia; order Chitinophagales; family Saprospiraceae; genus M3007. The sequence goes on along the minus strand of JBEAVK010000438.1, from coordinate 12,997 downwards.
TCATCTCCAAAACCAATAGAACGGGTAATATCCAATTTGATGCCCTCTTGTTTGTATTTATCTAAATCAAAACTTTGGGTGGACACAAAAACAATAAGATGATCTTGTATTTCGCTCACGCCATTGTCCTGCCAGTTTTTATCAATATTGAGCGGAATGGATAAATAGTTGACACCTTTGTGGGTCAGTTGAAGATCAGCAAAAGGCGGCTCTCCTTCGCCTCCAATGCGTTGAACTTTCATTAAACCTGGTTCAATCACGCATTTTGCATCGCAATACAATACGCCTACCCAACATGGCCCTGCTTGGGGCGTAATACGGACTTGCATCGCAGGCAATTGAATAGAACCATCGGCGCGTTCTTTCCCAGTTACCCGTACCAATTCTGGATAAGGAATAGCCGATGATTGCGGCATTACTGTTTTGAAACTACTCGCAGGTATGGAATTGAGCGTTTGGGTATTAAAATCGACACCTTCTAAGGTTTTTATATCAATTTTAACCGCGTTTTTGGGCAATTGAGTAAATGGATTACTCATCTGAAGGACTTGCTCATATCGCGTCAGTTTGGATAAGTCGGAGATAAACTGGCTACTACTTGGCGTTCGCATAAACAATGGCGTACTGCTACCCGGACGGGTAAGCGCATAACAGTTTTGTCCATTTTTATCCAATAATGGCGAAATAATGTATTGAGCAACCTCTTTGCCTTTTGCCAAAGCCGCATACATCGGCTTTTGTGCCGCAAATGCCTGCTCAATGGCTGCCTTCATTGTTGCATTTAATTGCGTACTAATACCGATTTTGAACTCGGGTAATGGCATTTTGTGCACCTTACCACTCAGCGTTAAATTCGTTTGATCGGCTTCATTAAAACTGGATGCATCTAGTACTGAATGTTTGCTTTTTACGGTTATAATTTGTACTACTCGGCCATCATTGAGTATAATGGAAGCACTTTTGCCGTAGTCGGGCCCAACAAACCCATTGATAGCACCTGCATTTATTTTCCATATTCCTTTATCCCATTGAACGGGATAAGTTGCTTCGGGTGTTTGGAGTGCATTGCGTAAGAAAAAGAGGTTTTCATCGTCCAAATCCGTTTTGCCCAGTTGTGGAATTTGGTTATCTACTCGGGCACGTACCGACATTTCGGCGCGGCGGATCAATTCGCCATAGGAAATATTTACCCCACCTTGTTGCAAGCATTCCAATATGCTCCACGTAAAAACGCCTCTTTTTTGGCGTTTCCCATCGGGTGTATTAAAAAATATTTCGTAAGCACTTTCGCTATCTCGCGAACCGGATAGGTTAATATAACGCGCATGACGCAAGCCGCCATTTGGATCTACTGTTGTTTGCCCAGGTTTGAATGGCGTATAAAAGCAATTGCCTTTGGGGTCAAAACCTACTATTTTTTCAGGCGAAAAGCCCTGCTGTGCCATACGCGCAACAGGTGTATTTTTGCCACTTCCCACGCTGCGGGTTATCGTTCCTGAATGGCAGCAATCTATAAAGGCCAAAAAATGCACCCCTTCTTTGTCTTTTGAAGGGCTTTTGCCATCTAATACACTGGCAATAAGATAGCCCAATTCTTTGTCCAAAAGATCGGGTTTTCCTTTGACACGGCTATCGTGGCATACAATTGTCTGCAAGGTATTTCCGGGAGTGTATCCCTTAAACACATCGGGTACAGGTGCTGTAGATCCGTGTCCACTATAATAAAGGAGGCAAAAATCGCCATCTTGCGCTTGTTTGAAATGGTCAAAAGCGGCGATAATATTATCGCGGGTAGGCTGCTTAAAAGTGGTGCTCGACAACGCTTTTACCGTTCGCATATCTTCGCTATTGGGTGCCAGTAAGTATTGTGGTTTCCATTGAATACCAGCGCCGCCTTGGGCTGCACACAGGTCTTGGAAATACTTACTCACGGCCATCGCATCGCCAATACAACCGTTGAGTGGGTTAGAAGGGTAAGCATTGATGCCGATAATAACGGCGTAAAGATTTTTAGCCATGGATTTTAAGATATTACTAATTGGTTGGGGTGTTCCAATTATTCCTTCTCACACGTAATTACCAACGCAGGCGGCAAATTGAGCGGAATAAAATCCGTATCAGTATTCCCGAACACGCGGCGGTATAACGGAATGAGTAGGGGTGAATAATGAAATTGTATAAAAAGGCCCTTTTTAGGGAGCCAATCGCGGCATTTGGAGACAATATCTATGGTGAGTGCTTCGGGCAACATGACAAAAGGAATACCGGAAACAAAATAATCGACGGTCGTAATACCATGTTGCTCAAAGTAGTTACCCATCTCGGATGCTGAATCGGGGATCAATATCAGGCGTGGCTCGTGCGCAAAAGTCGCTTTTAGGTGATTGATAAATACATCATTGATCTCAAAAATCATCAATTTGGCATCAGGAGAGAGCCGATCAAGTAGATATTGGGTAATTACGCCATCACCAGGGCCTAGTTCTACCACTACTTTGGCTTTTGTCGGGTCTATTTTTTCAGCAATAGCCTGACAGAGATAACGCGAACTACGCGCTACACTACCAGTATTTCGCAGATTGCGAAAACTTTCTTTCAGCAATTGAAAACGATCAGCCACTTTATTGTACAATCTTCAAACTCAAATCAAGGGGGAGCGCGGAGTGGGTGAGTGCGCCTACGGATACAAAATCTACACCGGTAAGTGCATATTTACGTACCGATTGCAGCGAAATGCCTCCGGATGCTTCTGTTTCAAACTGGTGATTGACGGTTTTAACCGCTTCTGCCAAAATGGGTATTTCGAAATTATCAAGCATAATGCGCGTAACGCCGCCTACTTCTAATACTTCGTGTAATTCGACCAAATTACGCACTTCAACCGTGATATTAAGGTTCAGTTGGTGGTCTTTTTGGTATTGGTGCGCCAAAGCAATGGCCTTGCTGATACCGCCTGCGGCATCGTGGTGGTTGTCTTTAATCATCATCCAGTCATAAAGTCCCCAACGGTAATTTTCGCAACCTCCAATTTTGACGGCCCATTTTTCCAGAAAGCGGATCAACGGTGTGGTTTTGCGGGTATCCAATATTTTAACAGGCAAATCGCCCACTTCAAAGGCAAAACGGCTCGCCAATGTGGCAATACCACTCATCCGTTGCATCGTGTTCAATACCAAGCGTTCTGCTTGCAGTAAAGCGCGCGTATTGGCTTCTACTTCAAAAGCAATTTGACCAAAAAATACGTCTTCGCCATCTTTTTTGTGTATTTTGATAGACGAAGTGGGGTCAATATGTTGAAAGATGCGCTCCGCCATTTCAATACCGGCCAAAACGCCATAGTCTTTTACCTTCAATACAGCATGGCTGCGGCTATCGGCAGATATACAGGCTAATGCAGTATGGTCACCATCGCGAATGTCTTCGTGTAAACCTGCTTTAATAAAATCAGAAACTTGCTGCTCTGTAATTTGTGGGAGTAACATATCGGGTACTTAAAAAAAGTTGAAAGGTATATGCGGGGTATTGGTTTGATGGGTCAAATGTATGAAGAAAAATTTGTCCTTTCCAAACCTTTTACAATTTCACTTTCCTTTGTACGCAATAAACCCCATTAAAGGCGGAAAAAACTATCCCTCTGCCACCATAAACTGCCGCTCGTAGAGTTCGCGGTATTTACCACCGTCTTTGGCCAACAGCGATTCATGGTTGCCATATTCAAGTACTTCTCCTTTGTCCAGCACAAGAATATTGTGTGCATGACGGATGGTGGATAACCTATGGGCAATGATAATACTGGTGCGGCGGGCGATCAATTTCTCGATGGCGTATTGGATAATCGCTTCAGATTCTGGGTCTATGGAAGAGGTGGCCTCATCCAATACCAGAATATCGGGCTGGAATACCAGTGCACGCACAAAAGAAATCAATTGGCGTTGCCCCATCGAGAGCGTAGCACCGCGTTCCATCACTTGATAATGGTAACCACCCGGTAGTTTCATAATAAACTCGTGTGCACCGATCATTTTTGCGGCGGCTATGGCTTGCGCCTCGGTAATTTCGGAATCGCGGAGGGTAATATTCTCCAATACCGACCCAGAAAACAAAAACACATCCTGTAATACCACCGATACATGCCTGCGCAGGGTAAACAAATCGTAGTCTTTGATATCTATGCCATCCACACGAATGGCTCCGCCGTCAATTTCGTAAAATCGGCCTAAAAGGTTGATAATCGTTGATTTGCCGCTACCAGTACTACCTACAATAGCCAATGTCTGGCCCGGTTCTATGTTAAAAGATACTTTTTTTAGGATGGGCGTATCCGGGATGTACGAAAAATCAACTTGATCGAAAGCCACATGACCTTTGAATTTTTCGGCTTTGTATGTGCCTGTGTTTTTGATAAAATTATCGTTGCCCAACAACAGAAACACACGTTCAGCGGCGATCATACCCATTTGAAGGTTATTGAACTTATCGGCCAGCATACGGATGGGTCGATACAGCATCGTGATATACATTTGAAACGCAATCATGGTTCCTAACGTAATTTCACCGCTCAATACGCTTTTAGCACCATACCACACCATCAAGCCAAGTGACAATGCACTTATGATTTCTACTACCGGAAAAAAAATAGCATACGCCAAAATACTCCGCAAGTTGGCTGCTGTATAGTCGTAGTTGATCTTTTTAAATTTATCAGATTCGCGTCCTTCGGCATTAAAAATCTGTACAATGCGCATACCAGAAATGCGTTCTTGCAAAAAAGCGTTCATGGTCGCTACGTGATTGCGTACTTTTTCGTAACTTTTACGCACACTTTCTTTAAACTGGTAACTGCCCCAAATCAATAGCGGGAATACCGACAACACCACCAAAGTCAGTTTCCAAGAGGTAATGAACATAATAAACAGCACAGCAGTGATGCTCATCAAATCCGATAGAATGGTTACACTTCCTTCTGAAAATACAGTATTAATACTTTCAATATCGTTGATGGTACGTGTGGTACTTTGCCCAATTGGGGTTTTGTCGAAATACGATAAATTCAAATTAGTGATATGCCGAAATACCTTGGTACGCAGGTCGCGCAGAACGGCCTGCCCCAACCAATCGGCATTATACAAGAAAAAGTAGCGCAAAATGACCTCAACAAGTATGAGCGCAATAATCACCCCAGCCATCATAGTCATACCCGGCAAATCGCTTTTCCCGATATATTCGTCCACCATTACCTGTATCAGTTTAGGCCGTAATACCGACAATGGTGCCAAAATGGCGGTCAGTACAACCGTCAAGATAAAGACATTTTTATAGGGTTTCACCATCGCCATCACTTGGCGAAAAAGGGAAAAATTAAACTTAGGTTGTTTCTGATCAGACAAAATATATATGTGTTACTGGTTATAAGGAGGAATTAAGTCGTTCCTAAATCTTTTTTTAGTAAACAATGATGTTCTTCCAAACATTATTGGAGGCACAAAGTTCCGAAATATTATCAAAATAACTTCAATTGCTCGCCCTGCGGCAACAACCTAAACGATTGCCGGTGCCAAATACAAGCGCCCTGTTCTGCAATTGCCGATCGGTGCGCAGCGGTCGGGTAGCCCTTGTTTTGTTTCCAATTGTAATGCGGAAAATCGTGGTGCAAATCGGCCATTATTTCATCGCGATAGGTTTTAGCCAATACCGATGCGGCGGCGATAGCGGCATATTTACCATCGCCTTTCACGACACAAAGGTGCGTTATGTTTTGATACGGCTTAAAACGGTTGCCATCCACCAAAATAAATTCAGGTCTTATTTTTAATAAATCCAATGCGCGGTGCATAGCCAAAAACGAAGCATTCAAAATATTAATCTGATCAATTTCTTCGGCTTCGACACGTGCTACGGCCCAAGCAATGGCTTCTTTTTCCACGATAAACCGCAATTGTTCCCGCTGTTTTTCGGTCATTTGTTTAGAATCATTGAGTAGCGGATCATAAAAATCATTAGGCAGTATCACCGCGGCGGCAACAACCGGCCCAGCCAAACAACCCCGGCCTGCTTCATCGCAGCCCGCCTCTGGAATCATAGAGAAATGATAAGGTGCTAGCAAAACAATTTAAAAAAAGAGTAAAAAAAGAGTAAAAAAAACACCCAATAAACCACCTAGCCCCAACGGGGCGACATATCCAGCCCAGGGCATCGCCCTGGGCCCCCAACCCCCAAATCAATATTGTTCCTTTTCATTTGGGAATTGCCGTTGTTTCACATCCGAAATATACGAACGTGTAGCCTCCCCAATACTATCGAACAATTCCAAATATCTGCGCAAAAAACGCGGTTTGAAATCCTTCGTAATCCCCAACATATCATGCGTTACCAAAACCTGACCATCGGCGTGCATCCCGGCACCGATACCAATCGTAGGTATTTCAAGACTTTTAGATACTTTTTCGGTCAATTTTGCTGGTATTTTTTCCAAAACCAAGGCAAAGCAACCCAAATTCTGAAGCAATAGTGCATCCTCACAAAGTTTGTCGGCTTCTATTTCTTCTTTAGCACGAACGGTATAAGTCCCAAATTTATAAATACTTTGAGGCGTAAGTCCAAGATGCCCCATTACAGGAATACCGGCCATCAGAATACGTTTAATAGAATCCTCTACTTCCGAACCGCCCTCTAATTTGACGGCATGTGCGCCCGATTCCTTCATAATACGGATCGCACTAGAAAGTGCAATTTCGGAATTGGCTTGGTAAGAACCAAAAGGTAAGTCCACGACCACCATAGCACGATGTACGGCACGCACCACCGATTGGGCATGGTAGATCATTTGATCGAGCGTAATAGGCAGGGTAGTTTCGTGGCCAGCCATTACATTGGAAGCAGAATCGCCCACCAAAAGAATATCGACTCCTGCCTCATCGAGGATACGAGCCATGGAAAAATCATAAGCCGTGAGCATAGCGATTTTTTCGCCTTTGTTCTTCATGGCTTGGATACTATGCGTGGTAACCCTTTTTATTTCTGGTGTAATAGCAGACATACTTAGTTGTAAATTTAGTACATTGTAAATAAAACTTACAATGCGTTGAGCGTTTTAAGGAAATGCGCTGCAAAGGTTCATAAACTGTTATGAGATTGCCAAAGAAATAACACAGTACTTGTATCGGATAACGGATAATTATCAAATTCACTTGAAGCATAAGATGTTATTTCGTAATTCGGTAGCCTTTAAAAAACAAAAACGACTACTCCAACCGAGGTCGAAGTAGCCATTTCTGTAAGTAGTAGTGCTTATTTGTAGGTAGATTTATCTTGTAGGGATTTCGATTTGCTTAAAATTCTCCCCAAATCTTCATCACCATTTCTACTAGGGCAGATTTGTTTTCAATCGTTGTAATTGTTCCTGTTGCCGTTTCTTTTACGCTTAACGGATACTCCAACTTAATTTTAAAGTTTTCATCATCAATAGGTAGATTGGCTTCAAAATAGGCTTGTAGTGTTTCCATATCAGTCAAGGTTGTAGTTGCTCCTGTAACAGTGTGCTGCATTGTAACAGGGTATTGCAGTTCGTAGCCAGTATCCTCAGGATATAATGTTATGCTTATTAATAATACTGAAAGTAATGATTCTGCATTCGGATCTGCTAGTAGGCTATTAAAAGCACAGTCTTTCCAGATGTTTTCCATTTCGCTTTCACTGTTCACCTCGATCAAATTACCGCTTGCTTTTTCACGGAATGTGATGGGATATACGATATCTTCTACTTCGGGAGCGTTTTCATCGCTGTCCAATAGGTCAAAATCCGCTTGGTCATTAACGATATATGTACCGCCTCCCACAAGTGTAAAGGTAATGGGGAGTAGAATGTCGAAACATTCATCAATTTCACCAAACTCACCATTCCTGTCGGCAAGTGTACCAAGACTGATTGTTTTTTGGACAGGATCTACTGTAGGTGTTATGGCGGCCTCTTTTTTGCAAGAGGTGAAAGCAATACTGAGGATGAGGAGTGCGCAAATGGCGCGAGCAATGAATTGTTGCATGGTCGATAATGTTTTTGTGTGTGAAAATAAGTAGTTATGTGTTTTTAAAGCGTTTTTTTCAACCGCTTTGCACTCTAGTCGAACGCCCCCCTTTATCCCCCTATGCTTTTTTAAAAAATAATTGACCTATCTTTGCCCATCAAATTAACATTAGCAACTTAATTCTACATAATGCGACTTAGCGCGGCTGAGGAACAAGATTTATTACACCGTATAATAAAGGGGGAAGAACCTGCTTTTAAAGGTATATACGATGCTTATTACCGCTATCTGGTGGTGACGGCTTTTCAGTACTTACGCGATAATGATCTTGCTCGAGATGTAACACAGGAAGTTTTTGCCGATCTTTGGCGGCGGCGTGAGCTAATTCCAGAATTGAGCAGCCTCAAAGCATACCTCCGCCGTGGTGTTTGCAATAAAGCACTCGATATACTCCGCCACCGCAAACGTTGGCAAACTGACGATGATATACCCGAAATAGCAAGTAACGCCAACCGCGCTGATGAGCAAACAGATACACTCGAATTATCGGAAGCGGTGCAGTTGGCCATTAGCGAATTGCCCGAAAAATGCCGCGCTGTTTTTTTATTAAGCCGATATGAACAATTGTCGCACCGCGAAATAGCAGAGCAACTCGATATTAGTACCAAAACGATCGAAAACCAAATGACAAAAGCACTCAAACATTTGCGTTCCAGACTCGAAGCACTCGGACTAATGACATGGTTGCTCCTTTTTTTAAAAAATACGTAGGGGACAAAGGCGTCTCAAACGACATACAATAGATTAGGTCTAAGTGCCTAAGTTTGCACCGAGCAAACTAAGCAAACTTAAACACGATTAAATAACATAAATAAATGAATGAAGAAACATATACATACCTCCTTATAGAACGCCTTAAAGGTACAATTTCGGAGCAGGATAGCATCCAACTCCACGAATGGGTCATCGCCGACCCAATCCATCAAAATATTGCCCTCCAGATAGAAAAGGCGTGGCAACTGAGTTTCCAAGAAGCCACCGAAGCCCCTATTTCGATAGACACAGATGCTGATTACAAAGCGATTTGGCAAAAAATAGACCAAACAGAGACCCCAAGCATGATGGTAACACACCAAAGTAACCGTACTTGGTGGCGTGCTGCTGCTGCTATACTCCTGTTGGTAACTGCTGGCGGCTTGTACTGGAAACTGTCCAATACCACCGAGATGCTACGACTGGTCACTGCTGCGGGTGAACGCAAAGACATCCTGCTTGCCGATGGTACTCATATTTGGCTCAATGAAAACACGCAACTGGAATATCCCGCACAATGGGATGGCACTACCCGAACGGTATCGTGCAATGGAGAGGCGTTTTTTGAAGTGGCTAAAGATGCCGCGCACCCTTTTGAAGTATTGACAACTTTGGGTACTGTGCGGGTATTAGGCACAGCATTTGATGTACGCCAAAAGGCCGATGAAATGATCTTAGAAGTAGCCGTTCGGACAGGAAAAGTAAGGGTGCAACCCAAAAACAGTACCAATTCCGCTGATTTGGTGGCCGGCGATGCCATACAGTACGATGCCACTAAACAAACCCTTACGCGTATCCAAAATCCTGCTGGACTTTTGTTTGCCTGGCAAAGTGGTGAATTAATTTTTCAGGCCATGCCACTTATAGATGTAGTAAAAACACTGGAGCAACATTATGGAAAAACGATAAAATTGAGCAATCCAGACATAGAAACTTGTACTTTTAGCAATAAGTATCCTACAAATCTACCACTTAAAGCAATCATTGACGACATTTGCATCGTATTTGGTACCAAGTCGCGTATATCTGATACTGAAATAGTACTGGATGGCGGCAAATGCCAGCATTGATGCGATACAAATGATTAGACAAAAACACTTAGGACTACTATTTCTACTTTTTTATGTACTATTTGGCTTTACCAAAAGCCAAGCACAATCTACTGCTGCACCACTTTTTACATTTGTTTGCCATCAGCAAACATACGATGAAGTGTTAGTGGCACTTTCTACTCAAACAGGGGTGCGTATTGCCTTTTCCCAAACATTTTTTGACCCAAAACAACGCATCACCAAGCGGTATGAGCAACAAACCTTGGACGCTATTCTCCAATCAATTTTGGATAAAAGCGGCGTAGGATTTAAGACAACAGCCACTGGAATTGCCCTTTATTTATTGCCACCACGCGAATATACGATTAGTGGATATATCACCGATGCAGAAAGTGGCGAGCCTTTGGCATGGGCGGTTATCAGTGTACCTGGTCAACAAATTGGCACTACTGCCAATGATTTTGGCTTTTTTAGTTTTAAAGTTCAGGCGGCTCATTCTGTGCGAGTTCAGGCCAATTATCTAGGTTTTAAGACACAAACCCATACTATTCCGGCCAATAGCAACCAATCACTGTCCATAAAACTCATCCCCAGCACGGGTTTGCCCGAAGTGGTGGTAGCCGCTACCAAAGGGCACTTAAAACCCTTCGAAACGCCTTCGTCGGCCAATTTGCCCGCAGCATGGATGCAATCTGTGACTACTACCGTGGGCGAACCCGATGTACAGCGACATATTGCGATGCTCCCAGGTGTAGTGACCGGTGCTGATGGTGTTGGCGGGTTGCATATTCGCGGTGGTAATGCCGATCAGAATTTAACCCTTTTTGATGGTATGCCGCTGTATAATGCATCACATGCTGGCGGTATTTTTTCCATTATTAACCCATTATTGGTCAAAAATGCTCGACTCATCAAAGGGGCTGCGCCGGCGCGGTATGGAGGGCGGCTCTCGTCGGTATTGGATGTACAATCGAGGGAAGGGAACGAACATAAATGGGGGGCAGAACTTTCCCTTACGCCTGTATCTGCCAATTTTTTGGTCGAAGGCCCCATTGGTAAACATGGTGGATCTATCTTGGGGGCAATACGCTATTCATTGGTGTCACCCTGGTTTGCCAAATTGGGCAAAGACTTCCAATTGAGCGATATTAAACCCGGTATTCAAATCAGCCAGAGCGCCCGTTATATTTTTCAAGACATCAATTTGCGTTGGCATAAAAGGCTTGGGCATAAGCATCAAATTTATGCGGCTATGTACAAAGGGGGAGATCTATTGGATGACAATTTGGCCGACAGCATCTATGTGGATAGTATTATTTACTTGACTAAAAGCAAGTATAAATTCAACTGGGGCAATACTACCGCTAATTTACGCTGGAATTGGGTGCCCAATGGTCAATGGTTTGGGAATACGTCCCTCTCCTTTAGCAAATTTAGAAATACTACAGGAACGGAATGGGAGACGACCATTAAAGCAGAACAAGGTCCCGAACCTTTTTCAGAAAACTATTCATTTGGCTTCGATTTCACCTCCGGTATTCAGAGTGTAACACTCCGTAGCGATTGGGATTGGCTGCCCGGTGGTTGCTGGCGTGGGAAAATAGGTGGTGGTATAAGTCGGCACGATTTCCTTTTATACGACTTAAGTGGATTTGAAAATGAAGTTGATATTTTTGAAGGAGACTCTACGTTTTTTCATCTCAGACAATCAGATATTGCACAAGAAGGCTTCACTTATGCCGAAATGGAATGGCAACGAAAGTCTTTTGTACTCCATCTAGGTCTCCATATTGCAGCATTTAATAGGGATCAATGGTTTGTGGTACCGCAGCCGCGCCTACAAGCCGCTTGGGAAGTACGTAAAGGCACTGCTTTAGAAATATCAGCCACCCACCAAGCACAATTTGTGCAGTTGCTTACGGTCAATGACATGGGATTTCCGAACGATTTTTGGGCACCTATTGCTGCCAAACAAAGGCCACAACGCGCCTGGCAGTATTCTTTAGGAGTGAGCCAGCACCTCACCGATAGTTTGGTGCTCCATATAGAAGGTTATTATAAAAAAATGAACCGCTTAGCGCAGTTCAATTCCCCCAGCATTTTTGATGCTTTTATCGGCGTGGATGATGATGATGGGTTAATGGTCAATTGGGAAAATAATGCCATTTTTAGTTCCGGGCAAGCAAAAGGATTAGAATTTTTATTAGAAAAACAGGCCGGCCACCTCACCGCATTGGCCTCTTATACGCTCAGTAAATCGACTCGCAACCATTTTCCCGAACGACCCATATTTCGGTTTGATACTCGACATCAAGTGGTATTGGGCGCACTTTGGCAAATCAACCAGCATTGGCGCTTGAGTGGCCGTTGGCAATACTTCACGGGGCTTCCGGTCAATATTATTAATCAAACAGACGGCGTTTTTGACTTATTTTTCCTGAAATATTTCAAAAGCGACCCATTACCCGCCAATGCGACACAAATTCCGGCTTTTCATCGCTTGGATTTGAGTTTGGGTTGGCATGTAAAAAGTAAGTTTTTTGAACATGATTTGTCCATTGGGCTACATAATGCATATAACCGTAGGAATGTCACTTTTGCCGTAGAGCAGTATGACGATATGGGTGGATCAAAGACATTGACACAACGCGCACTGCCTTTATTGCCTTCTTTAAGGTGGGTGGTTAATGTAAAGCGGTAATATTAAGTACTTACTGCACTTTTATGGCAAAATCAGCGGTATGTACTTTTCCATTGGTTTGGAACTGCAACCAACCTCGGTATAAACCCGGTTGTGCAAAAGTAGTATTCATTTCCAACTCATCGCCCGCAACAGAAGTTGTCGCCGATTCGGGTTTAGTTGATTCGTTTTTACAAGCAAACGATGCAAAAAACAGTATTGTGATTGCGGTTACCGCAAGAAATGTATATTTCATAGTAAATAATAACTTATTTATAAGGGCAAAGGAACAAGTTATTACAGGGTTTTTCTTATAAAAAGTGCAGTGCACCGTAATATTAAATTTAATATCACGGTGCGCTGCACCTTCAACCTTGATTTCGCCGATTTTTTGCTACAAATATACAGTGCGCTGCACCTAAAATTTTTAT
>JBEAVK010000386.1:0-5408 GCA_041160955.1 Bacteroidota bacterium | reverse complement strand
AGTTTTTTTGACGACAAATATAAAGTGTACGAACTTCCAACACCACCCAAACGAGCAAGGATTAAATCCAACTGTTGATCACCATCTAGGTCTCCGGCAAAATAGATATACAGTACACCCATCTCATAAGTATTAGTATCATTGGGCGTTGTCACAGTACTTTCTTCTAATTTTTGGGCCTTCCATGGTCTAATGTTATCCGATTGCGCGCCTTGAGACGTCTGTTCGTATAAGTTGACGCGGTACTGTTCAATCCGGTCATTGGGGCCTTTACGTTGATCTTCCCTCTTGACGAAATTGGGATTGGCAATGACGTGTCCATCGGCAGAGATGATATAATTCCTTGTAATTTGGGTTGCTGGGTCGTAAAAATGGAAACTTTCGACTGTTCCCGGCAGGAGTTTAACCGGGGCTGATATGTAATTCATAACGTTTTTGGCCAGTTTAAAACCGGAAAATACTGCAAATGGTGCGGCTAATTCATTCAGCACGGTATTATCCAAAACGCCGGAGGGCTGGCAATCGGTACGCACTTTTTTTCGACCCATTTTTAAATCCACGGCTAAAAATTTGCTTAAACCCTCGGTTGGTGGTTTGTTTTTGGTGGTATCCGTGCTCACCAATCCTTGCCATGAGACATCCGGGGGAAATTCCATACATCCCCATTGGGAGTCAACGCCGGCATTTGGGATCACCATCCGAATATTGGGTACCGTCGTTTCGGTCAGAAAACCGCCGAATAAATACCCCGATTTTTCGGCCCAACTTACTTTGATCCAACGGCCGCTTTTACCTTCAATGATTTCCTCCACGCTGGTGGTGCGGCAACCCAAGACTTGCTCACCAAAAGGAACGGCGTCCAATTTTTTTGCGCTTCGGCTGGGATCCGCCCGCAGGATCAACCCCGACGGTGCCGATACATTGTACCATTGATGTCCCTCGAAATCGTCAACAGGCGCACAAGTGCAGCAGCTTTGCCCCTGAAGCGCGGCGGTGAAAAATAGGCAAATAGTTGTTGCGAAAGAGGTGATTTTGATCATTTTTTGTGGAATAGGTGAGTTTTTTTTATTTTTTGTGTCGTTCGTAGCGTGTTGAAGATGCTTGTGAGCATGTGGTTTTTTGGGGCGTACACTGTTAATTGCATTCAGCCCCCTTAATGGTTGAGTAAAGGGTGTTTTTTTGATTGTGGCTGTCCCGTTTTTGGGGTCGCGTTATAGCTTGCGGGTTGTGTTTGCCGCAAATAGGCGCAGATGCATTGTTCTCAATAATCATTTTAAATATTTGATAGCGATTAGGTTTTTCTTCAGCAATAATTCGTAATCTTCTTTTGTTATAAAACCAAGTATATGCATGGAATTCCATTTGTTTTCGTGCAATAGTGTAAATTCATAATCATAGTTATACTTCAATAATTCAATATTGATGTCTTTTATAATTTGAAAAATGTACTCTTTTGTGCGATAGGACATGCTTAATTTTATGTCGTTTAACTTTAATTCAATCTCATATTCCTTAAAGCCATTAATGTCTTTGCTATTTTTTATTTCATAACTTGCATTTATACCTGAATTAGACTCTTTAATAGCACTGATTATAATATTGAAAATGGCTGAGGCATCTGTATAATTTTCATCTAACCAAATATTGCTCTTCAAATCCCTATTCAATACATCTTTTATTGTTGGTAAATTTTTAAATGATAAGTTGCATTCATTGATAAAGGCATAAATGTCATTTGCCAAAAATCTGGTTTCGTAACTCGCACCAGGAAAAGTTTCGTGAATATACATTGCACCAGTTTGGTCTGAAACAATACTGGCTGAAACAGTTTCAAACCCGGGCTCAAAAATTGTTAAATAATATTTATCAAGTTTTTCATTGCTACCGACCCTCGCATATGGTTGCCATATAGAAGGAGGAACAGGCAATTGGGGGTTCTTATAGAATTGAATGCATTGACTTAACTCTTCATTATTAATTTTATCTAATGCAAATTTAAAGGGAGGATAATAGTTTTGCAATTCTAAGGTTATGCCGCAATCAAAATTTGAAAAGAATTCAGCAAATTTTTGAAGTTTATCAAGTTCAATATGACGTTCGTCCATACCTGAAAAATTAATTGTGTCTTTCTGCATTGTAACTGTTCATTTTTTATTTGAATTGTTGAGAACGGTGGCATGGCTGTCACACCGCCGCGATTAGCGAGCGGTTGGCAGCCATGCAGAGTTATCTCTTTTAATTTTTATAGTTTAATACAGTTTTTATACTATCTATTGCTCCACCTTTGAATTGTGCGACCAAGCTGTCACAGTCACAATTATCTATGTTAAATTTATTTGTTTGGTCAAGCAAATACGCATCAGGTCTTAAAATAATAGTATCTGCTATCCTTTTTATCGAAGAAAACCCTTTGCCCTGTAAAATTAGGGAATCATGTTTTATTTCCCATCTGCCAAATTCTATTAAAGGGTATAATACATCACTACCTCCCCAGAATGGATCGTTAAATCGTTTTGGGGTTTTAAGTTTGCCTGATTTGTAAAGTGATACACAATTATATTTGTTTTTATTGAAACAAATAAACAGATGCGTTGGCCCATCGCTAATGGACTTGTCATGTATTGACCATATCTTACATTCAGCCCCTGCCATCCCCAAAATATCTTTTTCGGGCTCTATACACCTTAGAATTATCAGGCAGGTTAATATTGAGAACATAGTTAGCTTAAAATCCTTCATAGTCACCACAATTAATATTTGAAAATGCATTGGTTTTTAGATTTTTAAGTTTGCATTCAAATCCAGCAGGTCCGTTATCTTTCATTATGATCCCTAAATTATATTTTTTTATCTCTTTGTTGAGTTCATCCACCGTTTTACTTACATTTGTAAACCCACCTCCCTCAAATTCACTTGCTTCCCAGCATTTTACAAGATAACATGTGATGCTTCCAATGATTCCAATCTTGTATTCAAAAGAACATTTTGAAAATGATGAGTGCTTTATTTGCTCTAAATAGACGAGTTTAGCATGGTCACATGGGAAACCAGATTGCCCCTTTTTTGTTAATATATGCATGTTTTCATGAAATATTACGTTTGTCAGTTCGTTATAGTCATCTCGAAATTCAAATACAGGAGACTTGTTTATATTTATTTTTTCGTAGTTTGGTGGTGTCACCCAAGCAAGAGCAGTCCCTTGGGTTAATACAATAGGCTTATAAATCCCCAGTTGTGTGGCATAATATCCTCCAATCTTGGAAAACATCGGATTTGGGTCACCTCCTTGTCCATAAACAAATGCAATGTGAGCACTCAAATTCACAGAATTTGGCTCTCCTACTGACTTTTTAATCAACTGTTTAACCTCGTCCTTATAAAGACCGGAAACTTGTGACAATGGTTTATTTATTATTCGAATACGCGACCAATTTCCCTCGTCTTTCCCCAAATATTTTCCATCAAGATCAAAGTAGTGGTCGGGCAGCCCTTTTACAAATTCGATAGCATCTGCTTCGTCAATACCCAACTCACCGTCATAATAAAAATATAATTTTACCTTATTTGATGGGTATTGAATTGCTACAACAAGAACCTTTGCATCACTTCCATTGTTCAGAAACTGATTGTAGGCGGCATCAAATCCCCCACATAGATCATCGTAGCGATTGAGGTATATTTTTATTGTTTTGCTGGGATTGTTCAACACATATCTCTCCGCTATACCACTTATTTGTTTGTCTATCTCAATAGATTCGCCCTCAACTTCCAAGATCAGGTTTGTTCTGCCAATAACATCAGCTGAAATGCCTGTACTCGTGATTTCACCGAGTTTCAACTGATTTTCGGTCGCGCTAAAACCTCTGTTCTCCAAATTCTGCCCAAATTCAGAAGGCGTAAATGCACAGGATGTACAACTTGGACCTCCTCGCCTTTGCTGTCCGGGTGGGATACAACACTCTTTTAGTGCGGTAACATAAGTTCGCAATGAATCAATTGTTTTGATCTCAGCCTCATGATAACGAAAGTAGGCTTTTTCATTGGTATCATGTACTGCATTTGCTATAATCCCATATTTTGCAGTCAAATCGCCTCGCAAAGACGGTGATAACTGATCAATGCAATAAAAAATGTCCTGATTTGGAAGTTTCATGGCTACCCAAAATTTTGTGTAAATTCCTGTACTTTCGGTCTGTTTTCCGAAAAGCAGGTAGTATTGGCTCTGGGTTTCTACCTGAGTAATGGCCGTCTGAAACATCTCTGGGTATCCGCCAACCATATTTTCATTGTGCAGATAAAATCCAAAATCGTACACCTTGAACGAGTTTTGAAAAGCCGTTGGCAGGCTGTCCCGAAGTCGGCAGGCCGCACGCTCCAAAGCGTCCAATTGATATTGGGTCGGCGTGATGCCCGAAGCGTCAAAAAGTCGAACGTAACAATTTTGAGAACTTAGTCGTCCTGAAATAAAGCAGTTTAAGCCCAAAAAAAGGGCGAGGATTAGAATCTTTCGATTCCGTTTCTCCATTTTTGTATTATATTTTTATGGTTTATGATTAGAGATAACTAATGCACTACCGCAACATACGACTAAGTAAAACACGCATTGCGCCTTTTACTTAGTCTTATGTTGCGGTAGTGCTGCGTATTTGGACACATATCCCACATTGCGCACCTCACTTAGTCGTCACTTGCGTGTATGCTGGCTATACGCACGAAGCCCTGTCAGCCCTCAACGAGGAACCCGACAGGGCTTCGCTTACCATATAAATCTTGTTCTTTCATGTTGGACTACTTATGATTTAAGGCTGCAATTTATGCGAATATCCAGGTCTCCACCAAGTATTATGAAATATTTTTTAAGAATGTTTTAGAACGCTGTAAAGATCGTTTTTGGATACTTTATTTATTGCATTAAATCATCAATCGGACTCTTTATTTTATTTCAGCATTTTTTCGTAATATGTGTATATGTTTCGGTTGTTGTGCCGCATTCAAGTCCTAACAAATCATAAAAGCACCATAGCCTTTTTGAAGTGTTGGAGCAACAGCGTAAATCAAAAATGGAGGACACCATTATGCCATTAATCGCACCATCATCCAATCCCTCACCGTAACTAAATGCTCAATTTCCCGTCCAACCCACCGTTGCAATGCACAATCTGTGCTACCTTTGCGACGAACCTTCACTTATTTCTATCAATGACGGTAAAAATTATCAATAATTCCCCTTTTGATCTCCCCCAATACGCCACAACGGGCAGCGCGGGATTGGATTTGAAAGCCAATATTTCAGCACCAATTACGTTACAGCCCTTGGATCGGTTTATGGTACCCACTGGTTTGTCCATCGAATTACCCCTCGGATTTGAGGCTCAAGTACGCCCACGCAGCGGTTTGGCCGCCAAACG
>JBEAVK010000190.1:0-4284 GCA_041160955.1 Bacteroidota bacterium | reverse complement strand
CTACGCTTTGTGAACTTTGTGTCCTTTTGTGGTGAAAAAATGTCAACACTACGCCTTTGTATTCTAAAAAAAAAGCGAAGCGTCCACCCTACGCTTTGTGAACTTTGTGTCCTTTTGTGGTAGAAAAATGTGTACGCTACATAAATAAAAAAACTTATTTTACACTTTGCTTAATGCATATTTCAGTGTAAAATACTCAAAATAAAAATTATCAAAAATGCTTAGATTTACTTCGTTCTGCATCATTCTTGTCGTCTCCTTATTAGGAACAGCCTGTAATGATGCTCAAAACAGCGGCGGCGAACCATTATTCGACCGCAAAGAAATGCTGCGCAATTACGCAGATAACCTCATCCGACCTGCTTTTTCCAACCTACAAACCAAGGTAAACAACCTGAAAAGTGCTTGGACGAGTTTCAATACCAATCCCAATGAAACCCAACTTACCCTCGTAAAAACGGCTTGGACAGAAGCCTACACCGCTTGGCAACTGGCCAATGCGTACAATTTTGGGCCAGCAGGCGAAGAGGGCTTGAAAAAGGGATTAATCGAAGAAATTGCTACTTTTCCTGCAAATACGACCCAAATTGAAGCATTTATTGCCAATAATGATGTTTCTGTCAATAATTTTAACCGCGATACACGTGGGTTTTTAGCCATAGAATATTTGCTGTTTAGCAATAATCTGCTCTTGACGGATGCACCGCGCCGTGCTTATTTGAATGCTATGATCGAGCATTTGCAAACCAATGTCAATGCGGTGGTAACGGCTTGGGATGGCGATTATGCCACCACCTTCAAAGCCGCCGATGGTACCGATGTGGGCAGCAGTACTTCGCAGTTGTACAATGAATTTGTGCGCAGTTTTGAAAGTATCAAAAATTTCAAAGTAGGGCTGCCTGCGGGCAAACGTCCGGGCCAAACTGCGCCTGCGCCCGAATTGTCGGAAGCCTTTTACTCCGGTCAGTCGTTGGATATGTTAAAAATACATATCAATGCCATCGAGCAAATATATTATGGTCGCAGTCAAAATGGGTCGAGTGGTATTGGTTTCAAGGCTTATTTGGATAAAGTGGTGGGCGGTCCAGAGTTGGTAGCGGCCACCGAGGCGCAATGGCAAAATGTAAAAACGGCTTTGGCTGCCGTACCTACGGATCAAACTTTTACGGCACTTTTGACCAATAACCACCCTTCAATTGAGGCTTTGCATACCGAATTGCAAAAACATACGCGTTTTTTCAAAAGCGATATGTCCTCTCTTTTGGGTATTGCTATTACGTTTAGTAGCGGCGATGGGGATTAATAAATACCTCCAAAACCAACTCCAAGCCTCGGTTTCGATTGCGCCGCTGGTGGTCTTTCGCATCGTGTTTGGTGCGTTAATGCTGTTCAGTACGCTCCGGTTTTGGTACTTGGGCTGGATCGAAGACCACTATATTCAAAGCAAGGTTCAATTCAAGTATTTTGGCTTTGAATGGGTGCAATTATTGCCGCCCAATGCGATGTATTTGCTGCATATCGCAATGATGATCGGTGCATTGGGGATCATGTTGGGTGCTTGGTACAGGTGGTCGGCGGTGCTGTTTTTTCTGGCGTTTACTTACACGGAACTCATCGACCTCACGTACTACCTCAACCATTACTACTTTGTGAGTTTGGTGGCTTTTTTAATGATTTTTGTGCCAGCGCACCGCAGTTTTTCGGTGGATAGCCGTCGTGATCCTAGTTTGAAAAGTGCAACCGTGCCGTATTGGACGATTTTTATTTTTCAGTTTCAATTGGCGATTGTTTATACTTATGCGGGTTTGGCCAAAATCAATTATACGTGGCTGGTGGAGGCCATGCCGCTACGAATTTGGCTGCCTGCCAATGACCAACAGCCGCTGATTGGGCCATTGATGACTTGGAAATACATGCCTTGGATTTTTAGTTGGGCGGGTATGTTGTACGATTGTACGATTGTTTTTTGGCTCGCATGGGCGCGTACCCGTGTATGGGCGTACGCGACGGTGATTGTTTTTCACGTAATGACGGGTATGCTTTTCCAAATTGGGGTATTTCCATTGGTGATGATCGGTTGTACTACGATATTTTTTTCGCCTGCTTTTCATACCATATTGCTACAAAAAATGCGCTTATTGCCGCTGTTTTCGTCACGAACAACATTTTCTTTGGAAAAAATAGCCGCTCCAACACCCAATTGGGAGGTGAAAAAATCGAATATGCGCGCTGCATTTTTTATTGCTTTTTTTATCGTTCAACTCCTATTTCCGTTTCGGGCGTACCTTTATCCCGGCAATTTTTACTGGACGGAACAAGGTTATCGTTATTCTTGGCGGGTGATGTTGATGGAAAAAGCAGGTACTGCTACGTTTTTCATCAAAGATGGCGTTACTGGCCGTGAAACAGTGGTGAATAATGGCGATTTTTTGTGCGCACACCAAGAAAAGCAAATGTCGATGCAGCCGGATATGATCTTACAATTTGCCCATTTTTTAAAAAAACATTACGAGTCGATGCGTGTTTCAGTGGGATCTATTCGCGCTGAAGTATTTGTCACACTTAATGCTCAACCGAGCCGTTTATTGATTGATCCCCAAATTGATCTTACCCAAATACAAGATAGTTGGGCGCATAAAAACTGGATTTTAGACTAATGCAACAGAAGAATAAAGATATAATTTGCCCGATTTTAGCGCAGCAGGATGCCTATACCGTTTCCCTCCAATATACAGGTTGGACGATGCCTTTATGGGCTAAATGTCTCGTATTTATTGTGTTATTCGCTTTGCCTCATTTGCTTTTGGCACAAACGGATACCGTTTCTGCCGCGCAATTGAAACAAGTGACCGTAACGGCGGCGCAAGAGCAAACGATGGGTATTACCCGTTTGCGTGCGGTGGAAGGGGTAATGATTTACGAGGGCAAAAAGAGTGAGGTGGTTACGATGAAGGATATTTCGGCCAATACTGCGACCAATAATGCGCGGCAGGTATTTGCGCGTGTGGCCGGACTCAATATTTGGGAAAGCGATGGGGGAGGGATGCAATTGGGGATTGGCGGACGCGGATTAAGCCCCAACCGTACGAGCAATTTTAATACGCGCCAAAATGGATACGATATTAGTGCCGACGCATTGGGCTACCCCGAAAGTTACTACACACCACCCACGGAATCTTTAACTAAAATTGAAGTTGTGCGCGGTGCGGCTTCTTTACAATACGGCACTCAGTTTGGCGGCATGGTTAATTTTGTGATGCAACAACCGCCTAGTCAACAAAAAATCGCGCTTCAATCGCGCCAAACGGTGGGTAGTTTTGGCTTTTTCGGGTCGTTCAATGCCGTAAGTGGCAGCGTGGGAAAAGTGGGTTATTACGGTTTTTACCAACACAAACGCGGCAATGGATGGCGGCCCAATTCAGGTTTTGAACTCAACAATGGCTATTTAGATGTGCATTACCGCCCAACAGATCGATTTGAAATTGGACTGGAATTGACCAAAATGAGTTATTTAGCGCAGCAACCGGGAGGTCTTACCGATCTGCAATTTGAACAAAATCCGAGGCAGTCGCTGCGGTCGCGCAATTGGTTTAAAGTCGATTGGAACCTCGCGTGTCTTGCTGTGGATTATGCCATTACGGATCGGACGCGTATCAATAACCGCACGTTTGGGTTGCTGGCTGGCCGGCAATCGCTGGGCAATTTGGCACCCGCTAATAATGTGGATTTTGGCCAAAACCGCGACCTGATCAGCGGTACTTTTCATAATATTGGCAACGAAACAAGGGTATTGCACCAGTATAATTTGGGCGGTTATCGCAATTCATTGGCCATCGGCGGGCGGGTATATCGCGGCATTACCACGGCACGACAAGGAGAGGCAAACAATGGGCAAAGTGCTGATTTTCAATTTCTTAGACCCGATAATGTGGAAAAATCCGATTATCAGTTCCCCAATTTTAACTATGCGGCTTTTGCAGAAAATATCTTTTGGATAACACCCAAATGGACGCTTACGCCCGGTATTCGTTTTGAGAATATTCAAACCTTTGCCGATGGTTATTTCCAACAACGCGTTTTTGATTTTGCAGGTAATTTGATTTCCGAAAACCGCCAAACGGAATCACTAGAACGCCGCCGGTCTTTTGTGCTGATGGGTTTGGGGAGTAGTTGGAAACCTTCAAAAACGATGGAAGTTTATGCCAATATTTCCCAAAATTACCGTGCTATCAATTTTACCGACCTGCGGATTGACAATCCAAATATCCGCGTAGATCCCAATAT
>JBEAVK010000344.1:0-30589 GCA_041160955.1 Bacteroidota bacterium | reverse complement strand
TTGCCCTATTTATTGCTCAGGTTATTTTGTGCGTTTTTGGCACTCAAATCTTTGTAATACGGGCAAATCCTTTTGCATTATTGCTCATTTCAGGATTATTTACTTACAATTGCGCACTGTTATTGCGACATAGCCCTGTTGCAGCCTATAAATCTGACCGATACACGCCTTGGCTGCATGCGTTACTCGCAGTAGCATTAGTGGCAACGCAGTACAACGCATTGAGCCGTATTTTCGAATCCTTTCCTGACCCAGGGCGGTACTCGGATGTATTACCTCAATTGACAGCGCAAGCATCGCTATTTTTTTCGGGTCAGTTCCCATATCAGCCCATATCTACTGTCTCTCATCACCCCTACCCCGTTTATTTACCGTTACAATGGCTACCATTACAATTTAGTAACTTTACAGGTATCGACCAACGGTGGCCGGGTATCATCTTATTTGCGATTGCTGTAGGGTTTTCTGGTTATTTATTGCGCAAATACCATGCAGGTATCGCCATGAAATATAGTTTGCCCGCTACACTTTTATTGGTCTTGCCCTTGTGGGGATTTGTGAAATGGTCGAAACTCGATTTAGCACTCAGTTCCGAAGGCATTGTTGCCTTTTGGTACATACTTTTAGCAACGGGTTTGGCGATAAAAAGGTTGCCGCTGATCGTTATTGGAATTATCGGTGGACTATTGTCTCGTTATTCGCTTTTATTTTGGCTACCACTGTTTGCGCTGCTGTTAAGGTATTACGAACCCAAGCGGTATTCATTTATAACTTGGGGCATTGTAGGCGCATCGGTGCTATGCCTGTTTGTTTTTCCTTTCTTGTTAAAAGACCCCAGTATTTTATCAAAAATGAGTGCGCATTATGGAGGATGCGATGCAAAATCATGGGTATCCCCCGATGAATATACTTTTTTGGACGGACTAAGCCTCAATATACATTTGAGGGAGTGGATGAAGGGAAATCCTATTGATACATTAAAATACGCCCATTTCCCACAATTTGGTGTACAGGTACTCTGTATCATTTTTGGCTTTTTTTATTATCAGAAAAAAGGCTACCAATTTTTTGATATTTATACTTATACATTGATCTGGTTATCCATTATGCCCATGCTATTATACCTCTTTAGCCCCATGTTGTTCAAGTATTATATGCTGATGCCATTGAGTGTATCAGCAGTATTATGCTGGAAAGTGGTAAACACAAGGGGGGTTTTTGAGAAATTAGAGTAGAGTTGAAATATTTTTTGAAAACTATTTGGCGGTTTAAATAACCTTACCGTATATTTGCAGCCGCATTTGGCACCCGGATGGATGGGTGAGCTGGCTGAAACCACCGGTTTGCTAAACCGACGTACGGATTAAACTGTACCGCGGGTTCGAATCCCGCTCCATCCGCGCCTTTTTAGAGTCATTCCGTTTAGGAATGGCTCTTTTTTTGTGCCTTTTTGGCTTCAAATGTGCGTGGACCAATCTGTAACCCGATGGTAACACCAACACGTGCTACTAAAGAAATCCTTCCTTGTTTTCGACCATTCAGCAATGGGTTGCCCTCATAGTTATAATCCTTGCTGTCAAAATCAGTATTTCCCCGATCAAAACTATTCCAAGAAAGACCATAGCCCATATAAAAATCAGCTGCGAGGTAGCGGCCATAACTATGGTATCCACCATTAAACATTAAGATATAGCGTTGTTCGCGTGGTTTAAATGTAATTGGCCTATCATTGAGTGCTGCACCATTTCCATCTGTAATTTTATTAACGACCATAGGTTGGTATTCCCTCAAATTATAACCAAACAGCAATCCATTATAAGTACGTCCTCCCTTTTTTCCTTTAATTTTGCTGATAGCTACGTGTGTGTAATAGCCGTCCCAACGCACTTTAGCGTCGGCAGCACCATCTACACCCCTAAAACGTAAATCATACAACCTATCACGCCGATCTGTCAATGCCTGATAAGAAAACTCCACTAAGTGTTTGCGCGACTGAATGGCAGCGACTACGCCCCAATCGGTCCTTAGCCAAGGCAATACATAAGTACCAAGATACAACCCACCATCACGGCCAGCCACTTTTATTTCCTGCACTTTGTTCTTTTTGCATTGTTCCCAGCGGCGTTTGTATTTTAGAGCGAGTACATCTTCTTTAAGTGTGGTGTAGTGCTCACTTAGTAAAGATAAATTATCACATTGGTCATTATTCACCATAGTTGCATATTCATCTAATACCTTCCGTGCGAGGTCTTTCCTATTTTCTTTTACAGCAAGCGGGAATACAGAAAGCAAAAACTCTTTATCTTTATAGTTGTTTTTTAATGCTTGCTCCGCAAAATTGAGTGCGCGGCCATTCATACCTTCATTCACCAGCATTCGATAGGTACGCGCCCATACTTCGCCATTCCCAGAAAGATCGGGCGTTTCGATTAAAATTTTCTCAATTGCTACGGAACAATCGCTAGGTGTGTCTTTGTAGTTTGGGAATGATGCACGGGTATCAGCATCCATTTCACTGATATTTGTCATCATCAAAAGTGCTGTTTCTAATAGCTCATCATCGTATTCATTTTTAGTTTGTTTAATTTGCATCAATCGCCCTGCATTTGCAGTCATTAGTTGTGGATCCCAATCATTAAGATCGCGTGCTTTGCGTATAAAAACCAAAGCAGTATCGTATTGATTTTCAATAAAATACTGTTCGCCCAATTGTACGTTATATTGAAATAACCTTGGTACAAAATCAGACCATTGTATAGTTATGGCTTTGGAGTTACCTTCAAAAACCAAAGGATACGATAATTCCGTGAGTTTATTCATGCCTTTTTCAATACCCCTAAGCAAAGAATTGGCTTTTATCTTATCGCCACTTTGAAATAATACCTGAATATAGTCATAAATTAAATTACTTTTTAAATAGGACGCAATTCCGTGTAAGGAGTCGGCAGGCGACGACAAAACAGCCTCTAATTGTGCACCGCCATCATTTACCATTGTTTCTACTTCATTGAAATTTGGATTGGTTACTGTGCCATCCAACAAAGACTCAGACAATTTATGTAGTTTATTGTATTCTGTAATGCCTTTTTCCAGCGTCTCAACAGCATTTGTTTGGGCATTTAGAGGGCTTGAGTACGCCCAAAATCCTAAGGTAATATAAAGGATATATTTCTGCATAGTAAGTAATTTAATTGAATAAAAAGCGACAACCTATTGTCTTAGGAACGTGTAAAGATGCGAAAAAGTTCATCTTTATTTAATCTCAACGATTTCCACCCTTCTTTCCCGTGCTGCGTCGGGATGATAAATAGAATTGCGCTCATCGTTGAGGTCGTCGCTTAGGCCCAGACGAGCGGTAGTTTCGCCAAAACTCGTTTCTGTAATCCTGAGACGGCCATTGATTAGATAAGGTTTCAACGACTCATCAGACCATTCTGAAATATAGTTACGAACACTACTGATCCGCCTTTTGCCCAAATTGATATTATAGTCACTCTTTGCGCGAGGGCTCGTAAATCCTTTGATAAAAATTTCAATAGACTGCCCAGTTTCAAGACGCACTAAGAGTAGTTCACAAAGTTGGCTCAATTTTTCAAAACCCTCACGAACTTCATTTTCAAAGAATACGTCAATATCGTTTTCTGCTTTTTCTGCATTTTCAGGGCTAAGCCCTTCTGAACGCTTTAGTCGGTATTCTACCTGTCGGTCTAGATAAGACATAACAGTAGATTCATAAGTAAGTGTTGTTGTTGTTTTTCGTGTTCTTTTATCTGGCTCATCGTTATCAAAATATAACGGAAGCCCCACAAAATCAATAAGTTGTGGAGGTAATTGAGGTGGAGGCAACTGAGGAGTGGTTTGTAAGGGTGGTACTGTTTTAGTCGTAATCGGGGGCTCCAATCCTGGATTTGGTGTAGGCAAAGGCGGATCAGGTATTGTCACGGCGTAGATATCATTACAACAAGCTTTGTTCCGCTCATCTAAGTAATAGGAGCCTGGGCGATTACTGCTCAAGTAACCAGTTTTACCATTGTTGCGCAAAGAGTAATACAGGTCATTATAACTAGAATTAATACCTCCCCCCAGATTCACAGGTGGATTAAAGCCACTTTTCGATTCTTTTGCTTTAAATATATCATACCCCCCTAACCCTTGCCATCCTTCAGAACTAAAATATAAATTTTCTGTAAGCGTATGATAAAATGGAGTAACTTCGTTCTCGGCAGTATTGACAACTTCTACTGGCTTGGGGGTTTCAAACTTAGGTAGTTTTTGTGGTTTTCTAGCATCCAAAGGTTTATTACAGGGGCAAAACCAAATTGTATCTAATGGCAAAGACCATATATCCAAGCCGCCTTTTCCGCCAGGGCGATCACTCGCGAACCATAATCGTTGTTGTCCAGTTTTAGCGTCTAGGCTAATAGATGGTTGAGTACTGGTATATCCAAGTTGATTTACGGGTTCTGGCAGCCTGATAGGTTTTGTCCATTTGCCCTTAACATCCTTATTCATTAGCCATAGCTCACAACGAATATCGGAAGGATTTATATTTTTACAATAATTGAAAATCATAAAATTACCTTCCGGAGAAAATGCAGCATGCGCCACGTGTACCGAATCATCTACAGGAATACCCAGCATCGGTTCTCGTGCATTTCTTCCTGCTACTGACATCATTAAGCGCGACATTCTTTTTTTCAAATTTTTATCTTTTTTTTCTACTCGATAAGAAGAGAAATAAAGGGTATCGCCTTTGCCAAAGGCCGCAAAATCGCTATAAGGGCTGTTGATTTTTTTATCCAGATGAACAATTTTCACATCATTCGGTGTTTTTACAGCCTCAAGTGCCCAAGTGCAATTTTGCACCTCTTTTAGCGCTTTTGATTTCCAGGGGTCATCTGCCTCGGAGGACACAGTGACATAATTATTAAAGTAATTGATAGCGGATATATAATCGCCTTGCATTTTACTCAATTCCCCTAGCCTGATATAGACTAGTGGATATTTTTTGAGTGCAAATTTGTCGGCAACAATGGATTTATAGGCCTGTTCTGCAATCTTAAATGCATAGAACATACGGGCGCTTTCGCCGTATTTCCATTGTAATTGGGGGCTATTGGGTGCTTTTGCCAGTGCGCTTCCATAATGCGCAAAAGCAGACGTGTAATCCTTAGCCTTAAACGATTTATCTCCCGCTTGTTCGAAGGCACGCTTGGACTGAGCGGTAACTACTGCTGGTAAAGCACAGCAGAAAAACAAAAATAGAAATGAAATTCGAAAATACGGAATCGACATTGACAAGATTTGAGTTTTGGATTTCTGAAAAATAAAACGATCAAGAGAATCAATCTGTACTTAACTAAAAAATAGGGCAAACCTTTAGTTCTTTAACTGGTTTAACGGACGTTGGCGTATAGACGACGACTATTTCAAATCCGCCCCTGCGACTAGTTGCAACTTTGAATGGCGAATAATTAATATCATAACTAACTCCAACGGTCCACTGATTTTGCTGTATTTGTATCGCAGGAATGAGCGCATCTCCAATTCGGGTTGCTATAGTTCCCCTAACAGCCGTTTGGTCGCTTAACCAATACCTTGCCCCCCCTCCAACGAGGGCTTCTGCCGCAGTACTCATCTTTTGAATCTGAGCAAAAACGATATAGTCCATCTTTTCAGTATTTTGAATACAAGAAAAACCGTACAAATTAATCCGAATTGGTAGATTAACTGGATTATCATCATAAAACTGCACCGATGGCCGATTAATATGCGCAACGCCAATACCCGCGTCGGCTGTGGTTCTATTCAAGTTTCCTTTTTGCAAATGCCAATTTATACCAGCAGTAACCGATGGTTTCAATCCACTAGTCCTAATATCATCCTCTTTTGAGGGCAGTCCTGGATTGTAGGCATCACCATCCCATTGGTTTTTAAATTTAAGGTTTGTAAGATCAGATTTGCGCTGCACCATATCCAGTCCAAAACCAACCGAAAGCACCTGAAAAGGGCTTATGGCATGTGCTGCACTCAGCCTTAACCCAATTTGAGTCCAACTTAATTGCGCATCACCCGCTTGATCTTGTGCGACAAGAATACCTCCCGCCAACATATTATTGCCGTTTCGCCTTATTTTGGTATCAAATGAACCAATTGCGGTACGGTATTGTACAGGCACAGTCTCCCATTGGCTTCTATACTGCACTGCGGCTTTCCAATCAGAGGCATAAATGCCCGATAAAGCCGGGTTTTGTGGCAAGGCGTGGAGATCGGACTGAGAAAAGTGCAAATCTTGAGCCTGAATGGGCGATGCCAAAGCGGCGATGGTCAGAACCGTAAAAAAGCAATAGTAAAAGTTTGTAAAAATATTAGGCATAATGAAGATATTTATTCAATTTTGCGCTGTTTAAGCAAATTGGTAACTACGAGGTACAATCGGATAACCCGAAGGTCGGAAACTTATCCGTATTCTTAGTAATTTTCACTCAAATAATTTAATTTTTGGTTAATTATGGCATTAATTGAAATCTGTGCAGCAAATATTCAGTCGGCATTGGCAGCACAAACTGGAGGAGCAGGCAGAATAGAGTTGTGTTCTGCATTGGACGGTGGAGGGATCACTCCTTCTGCCGGTTTGATCAGATCCGCTGTTCGTTTACTGGATATACCGGTATGCGTACTTATTCGTCCACGCGAAGGCAATTTCGTTTTTTCCCAAACAGAAATCGATTTAATGATCGATGATATACATTTTTGCAGGGAAAATGGGGTTGCTGGCGTAGTAGTCGGCGCATTGACAGATACAAACGAACTAGATATTGCTGCTTTAGAAGCGATGAAAACAGCATCAGGAGAAATGGAATTTGTGCTACATCGAGCATTCGATTTTGTGGATAATATAAACACAGCCTTGGAAAACGCTATCCAACTTGGTTTTTGTAGAATATTAAGTTCTGGTCAAAGTGCCTCCGCTTGGGAAGGACGAGAGGTATTAAAAAATCTTGTCCAATTAGCCGAAAATAAAATTACAATTATGCCCGGTAGCGGTATCCACAATGCCAATATTGCGGCAATTAAAGCAGCAACTGGGGCAAATGAGTTTCATTTTTCTGCAAAACAATGGGTAACGCAACCATCAACTAGTGATATCCCCGGACTACCAAGCGGGTATTTTGAAAGTAGTGTGCAGATCATTAAGGCTGCAGCGCATGCTATTTCAGGAAACGACTAAGATAAAATTTAATCATAAAAATATGCCTCAACTAATGCAGTATTCAAAAAAAGTACTCAAATACTTCTTTTTGCACTGCTTTTGCACAAGGCAAATCAGAAACAAAAGCGCCAACTCCTGTGGCTACCCCGCCGCTGCAACATCAGCACTGGAATACGATAAATAATCTTAATTTTAGGCCAATTAAAAGCAAAGTGTCGGCGCACTTCAGTTGCGCCGACACTTTGCTTTTAAACTATCCACTTTAAAGTATTTGAACACTTTAAATCAAACCAAAAACATTACCAGGTAAAATGGTCAGTAGTGCGATTAAGATAACACCCGCAACCATTACCCAGCGGATAATAGAAGGTACTGCAACTTCATACGCATTTTCATCTTTAGAGAAATACATAGCAATAATCACTTTGAGGTAATAATAAATGGATACTGCTGAGTTAATCACAGCAATGACTACCAACCAAGAATATTGCTTCATTACTGCTGTAAACAAGAAATATTTACCAAAGAAACCTGCCAAAGGCGGAATACCCGCTAATGAAAGCATCGACAATGCCATCACCACTGCAACCAATGGCTGCTTTTTGCTCAAGCCGTTAAAGGAAGAAAACGAACCGTCTCCTGAAGGCTCTGCCACTATAATATAAGCCGAAAATGCACAAATCGTAGCCACCGAGTACGTAAATGCGTATAATAAAATAGCACCCGCACTACCTGGTTGTCCAGCCACTAATACTGCCATTAACAAATAACCTGCATGAGAAATGGAAGAATAAGCCATCATACGCTTAAAGTCGTTCTGGAAGATAGCCGTAAAATTAGCCAAGATCATGGTAAGGGCTGCAATAGCCGCCAATCCTACGCTCCAAAACTCGTTGATACTAGCAAAACAAGTCGAAAATAACCTATAAAATGCTGCAAAACCAGCCGTTTTAACTGCCGTTGCCATAAAAGCCGTTACCGTATTGGGACTGCCTTGATATACATCCGGTGCCCAAAAATGGAATGGAACCGCCGAAACTTTAAAGCATAAGCCAATCATTAGGAGTAAAACACCCGCTTTTAGCATTCCAGGCGATGCAACCCCGCGACTTACCGCTTCTCCAATCGCTGCGGTGTTAAATGTGCCAGTACTACCGTAAACGAGGGTCATACCAAACAATAAAATACCCGTAGCAAAGGCACCCATCAAAAAGTATTTCAACGCGGCTTCATTCGAAGATAAGTCATCGCGACGACTACCGGCAAGGACATACAGCGGAATACTCAATATCTCAATACCAATAAATAGCATAACTAAATTGGTAAAGGAAAACATACAAACTGCGCCGCAAAGGCTAAATAAAATAAGTGCATAATGGTCACCCAAGGAACTTTGTAAGCTCCTAAAACTCCATCCGCTCATGCCAATCAGCAATAACACACTAACGAGTGTAATTACTGTAAATGCCTGCGCATATTGATCAAAATGAAACATAGATACATACGCAGTACCCCATCCAGCATTGCCAGAAGTAAGGGCCATTACGCTTACGCCTAATGCTGCTCCAATACCCAACAGGGTTATTCCTTGTAATATATCGCGCTTGCCAAATAGTCCGGCAAACATGCATACAACTGCGGTTAAAAAAAGTATAAGTAATGCTGTCATATTTTTGTTGTGTACGTACCGCCCATAATTTTGGTGATACTTCGGGATGATTTAAAGTTGTACGGCACTAAGGATTTTATTCACGCTTGCATCCGTGATCTGAAGGGCGATATTTGGGAAAAAGCCCAACACAATCACTAAAGCAGCAATGATACCTAATACAGCGGTTTCGCGTGTATCTAAATCGGCAAAATTTGCTGTATGATCGTTTGTAGGGCCGAACATTGCCATACCATAAGCGCGCAACATGTAAACTGCGCCAAAAATGATCGTCAGACCAGCAATTGCGCCTAACCAGTTATTGTATTGCCAAACGCCATTGAGTAACATAAATTCCCCTGGAAAACCATTGGTTAATGGCACTGCAACAGCACCAAGCATGATAATCATAAAGAGTACAGCAAAACGAGGTGCCACTTTTGCAATGCCTCCCATTTGCGATAGTGTACGAGTATCCAAGCGACGCTCAATCAGATCAACGATAAAAAAGAGTCCAACCACATTAATACCGTGATTGAGCATTTGAATCATACTACCTTGAACACCCATTTTGTTCCATGCCAACACACCCGCTGC
The DNA here is from genome assembly GCA_041160955.1 of Bacteroidota bacterium. Taxonomy (GTDB): domain Bacteria; phylum Bacteroidota; class Bacteroidia; order Chitinophagales; family Saprospiraceae; genus M3007. The sequence continues at coordinate 21,131 of JBEAVK010000344.1, read as the reverse complement.
AATTAATCCGACGTGTGCAATTGAAGAATAAGCAATCAAACGCTTCAAATCGGTTTGCTTTACGGCAATAATGCTCGCATAGACAATACCGATAACCGACAATGCCATAAAATAAGGCACCAACGTATGCCATGCTTCAGGAGCCAAAGGCAACATCCAGCGGATAGCACCATATACACCCATTTTGAGCATAATACCCGAAAGCAACATCGTACCGCCCATTGGAGCAGTTACGTAGGTATCAGGCTGCCATGTATGGAAAGGGAATATCGGCATTTTGACGGCAAAAGCAAAGAAAAAGCCCAACATTACCCAAATTGATTCACTATGTGTCAGTTCTACATTGGCCAAGGCAGTCCATGCAAATGAGTGCGCTTCCGGTGTTTTTAAATACAAAAACAGCAACGAGACCAACATAAACAATGAGCCTACAAAAGTATAAATAAAGAACTTGAGCGTAACACGGATACGATTCTCACCGCCCCAAATCGCACAAATAAAATAAATGGGGATAAGTGCTAGTTCGTAGAAAATGTAAAATAACATACCATCCTGAGCTAGAAAAACACCATTCAATGCTGAGATCATTAAAAGTACTAAGCCATAATAACGTGGCTCATTATCTATTTCGCGGCTTTGGCTGCTTAGTATAATGATCGGAGCCAATAAATTAGTCAATAGCACCATCAAAATGCTAATACCATCCATACCAACACTGAATTGGATACCTGCTTGAGGTACCCAGTCGAGGGTCATTTCGTTGTTAAACGAACCATCCAATAATGAAGTATAAGCCGCATAGAGGGCAATCGCTAAATTGGCTATACCAACTGCCAATGCCAACTGCCGAGTACCAGATGGACGAGCCAAAAGCAGTATCGCCGATGCGATTAAAGGAACTATAATGAGTAAAAAGGACATTTTTGATTTACGTTTTTTGTAATCCGTGCAAAACTGAAATTTTAATTACGATATTCATATTTAAATTTTTCGTAAAAATATTTCGTAAAATATTTTGCTTTGATTAACTTTTTTGATGCTGTTTAATTCGACGCGTTCTCTTGGATATTTAAATAAACATTGTCAAGAACAATAATACCGCTCCCACGACCATACCAATAAGATAATATTCAATATTACCATTTTGGAGGCGCCGGAATATACTACCCAATTTGCTGACCCCAGCCCCTACCCCATTCACTGCACCATCTACACCTTGTATATCGGCATATTGGTATAGGAATTTGGAAAGTTTTTCGGTAGGTTTTATAAATAAGGCATGGTATATTTCATCTACATAAAATTTATTAGCGACCAATTTAGTGAAGCCGGATTGCGACTGATCGCTGACTGGCAAATTGCTCACTTTACTGTAAACAAAATACAATGTAGCAATCACAACCATAGCCAAAGTAGTGGTAAAGCCCATCAAAGACCATTCTGTGCTTTCAGGAAGATGTACTTCGGGCATAGGCACTACCGAAGTACCCGTAATTCCATTACCTGCCAGCCAATGCGCCATCCACTGTGCGTTGGGTAGGTGCATAAAATGCGGCGAATTGAGAAAACCACCCACAACAGATAATACTGCAAGAATGATTAATGGAACCGTCATAACACTTGGACTTTCGTGGATATGGTGACGTTGTTCTTCTGTACCACGGAATTCACCAAAGAACGTAACATATAGTAACCGACACATATATACAGCAGTAAGCACCGCACTTATGCTGGCTAATCCCCACCAAAGCATGCCCCCGTGGGCGTAAGTATTGGCAAAGATTTCGTCTTTGGAAAAGAAACCAGACAACAGTGGGAAACCACTGATGGCAAAAGTACCAATCAAAAACACCCAAAAAGTGATAGGCATGTACTTGCGTAGTCCACCCATATTACGAATATCTTGTTCGCCACCCATACCATGAATGACGCTACCAGCGGATAAGAACAACAATGCTTTAAAGAACGCGTGGGTAGTTACGTGAAACATAGCACTTCCATAAGCACCCATACCTAGCGCAAGGAACATCAAACCTAATTGAGAAACGGTAGAATATGCGAGGACTTTTTTGATATCATTTTGCCTTAGGCCGATAATTGCCGTGAACAACGCAGTTGCTAAACCTATGATAGCCACCACGTGCATCGCGTCAGGCGACATAGAGTACATGCCATTACAGCGGGTAATGAGGTAAATACCTGCGGTTACCATTGTTGCGGCATGGATCAGGGCAGAAACGGGCGTAGGGCCAGCCATCGCATCTGGCAACCAAGTATAAAGCGGAATTTGAGCACTTTTACCCATTGCACCTACAAACAACAACAAGCAGATGGTCGTCATAATCGCCGGATCAGCCCCTGCTAATTGGCTAAATACCTCTTTGTAGGATAAACTACCAAAAGTTTTAACGATCAAAAACATACCCAACAACAAACCTAAATCCCCGATACGGTTCATAATAAAGGCTTTGCGAGCGGCAGTTCCGTAGTCTTTGTTTTCGTACCAAAAACCGATAAGCAGGTAGGAACATAATCCAACACCTTCCCATCCGAAAAACAACATTAAGAAATTATCGCCCATCACAAGCAATAACATCGAGAAAATAAAGAGGTTAAGGTATGCGAAGAACTTGTAAAAGCCTTCGTCATCGTGCATGTACCCAATGGAATACACATGGATGAGGAAACCTACACCTGTTATTATCATCATCATCCAAACGGATAACTGATCTACTAAAAATCCAAAATCAAGGTTCAGCCTATCAATTGTCATAAAATGATAGAGCGTCGTTTGGATAGGGCCGCTGGCACCTACTTGATTGAAGCAAAGAATGGTCAGTATAAATGACCCCAATAGTGCGCCTGCTCCAACGAAGCCGACCATTGATTTTGACATATTTTTACCAAACAGGCCATTAATCAAAAAGCCAATAAAAGGCAAAAAGGGTATTAAAGGTACTAATTGCTGCATGCTATATTGCTTTAACCGGAAAACCGGACTATTTTTGTATTTAAAGGCTTAGGTTTTATTTTTTGAATGCACTTACCTAAACCATGCTGTTTTAATACTGATCAATTGCGAAGTTTATCCAAAAAGGATATATCTGTGGATTTGGTATTGCGGTAGATCATAACCAAGATACCTAAACCAACTGCCGCTTCTGCTGCTGCCACAACCATGATAAAAAATACCATGATTTGTCCTTGAGCATCGCCCATATAAGTAGAAAATGCTGCCAAAAGCAGGTTAACTGCATTCAGCATTAATTCAATACACATCAATACAATGATGGCATTGCGGCGGGTGAGTACCCCAAATACGCCGATACAAAACAAGATGCTACTATAGAGCAGGTAATATTCAATGGGGACTGTACGTACTATTTCTAGCATAAAAGTGCTATTTTTTATCCTGTTTGATGACAGGTGTTCGATGAATCTATTTCGTTTTGTTTTTTATTACTACATGGCGAGGTCGCGTTTGCCGACCATTACCGCACCTACCATTGCTGCTAAGAACAAGATACCTGCAATTTCAAAAGGAACAACAAAGTCCTTAAAAAGTACAGCACCAAGATTTTTCACCAAACCAACTTGTGGATTGGGTGCATCTGATAGCGCGATGGTACTGCCTTTCAACGCGCCAATCAGCGTAAGAAAAAGCATTCCCGAAGTAATCGCTGCTGAAATTTTCCAAGCCGAAGATTTTTGTGGCTCGGTATCCTCGTTTAAGTTGAGTAACATCAAAACAAAAAGAAACAATACCATGATCGCGCCAGCATATACAATAAGGTGTACAACGGCCAAAAACTGCGCATTTAGCATAATGTACTGCGCCGCAATAATAAAAAAGGTAACGATCAAGTAAAGTACGCTGTGTACCGGATTCTTTGAAAACACCACTAATAAAGCAGTGATTACGGATATAACAGCAAGAGTAATAAAAATTGCCAGTGTCATTTATTAGATATAATAAGGTTTTAGTTCCATATCAATATGAAAATAAAACGAGTTGGTGCGAAATAATTAAATACTATTGGGCGGCTTTAGCAGCAACCCGTTCTTGAACCTGCTTTTGGCGTACGGTAATATCAATACGTTGATCCATTTTTTCGACAAGCATATCTTTTCCAAAAACAAAATCTTGCCGCACATAATCACTGGGCACAATACGATCTGTTAAGAAAATAGCTTCTTTCGGGCATGCTTCTTCGCATAGTCCACAGAAAATACAACGCAACATATTGATTTCATAGGTTGCTGCGTATTTTTCTTCGCGGTACAAATGCTCTTCCCCTTTTTGGCGTTCTTCGGCTACCATAGTGATGGCTTCTGCTGGGCAGGCCACGGCACAAAGACCACAAGCAGTACAGTTTTCACGGCCTTGAGCATCCCGTTTGAGGACATGCCAACCGCGATATACAGGCGCAAATTCCTTTTTCACTTCCGGGTAACGTAAAGTATTAGATTTCCCGAATGTAAGCCGGATTAAGTGCCCCAATGTTGTAGCCATACCCTTTAGGATTGCTGGAAGGTAAATCCGCTCCCAAAAGGTCATTTGTTTATTTACGACAAGTTTTGAACGATTCGTAAGTTGCATAATTTTATGTTTAACTGATTAATAATCAGTTTTTTATAATTCTTTATTAAGGATTCTTATTTACCTAACCACAATGTAATTGCACCTGTCAATAGCATATTAACAATAGCGAGCGGGATCAAACCTTTCCAACCTAAGTGCATTAATTGGTCATAACGAAAACGAGGGAGTGTCCAACGTATCCACATAAACACAAAGATAAAAAAGAATATCTTACTGAACAAGATAATTGGCCCCATCAAACCACCCAACCAATTAGGATCTAAGCCGGGGAAATTATACCCACCAAAAAATACAGTAGATATTACGGCACAAGAGATGAACATATTGATGTATTCTGCGAACAAGAAGAAACCAAGTTTCATTGAACCGTATTCGGTGTGGTAGCCTCCGATGAGTTCCGTTTCGCATTCAGCCATATCAAAAGGAGCGCGATTGCACTCTGCCAAAGAACAGATAAAGAAAATCAGAAAACCAAGCGGCTGATAGAGTACATTCCATTGAAAGCCCGTCTGTTGCTCAGCCATAGTACGCAGACTCAAAGTACCAGTCATCATTACAACAGCAATGAGCGATAGCCCCATCGCCAATTCGTAAGAAATCATCTGAGAACTAGCGCGAATGGCTCCATACAATGAATACTTATTATTAGACGCCCAACCGCCAATCATAATACCATAAACGCCAAGAGAAACAAATCCAATAATGTACAGGATACCAATATTGACATCCGTTACCTGAAGGTCGATATTTGCTCCAAAAAGCGTTAGTTTTGTCCCCCAAGGGATTACAGCACTGGTCATACAAGCGACAAACATAAATATGCCTGGTGCTAGGATAAAGAGCCATTTGTTAGCATTTGCGGGTATGAAATCTTCCTTCATAAACATCTTAACACCATCGGCTACAGGTTGTAATAACCCAAATGGGCCAGCACGATCTGGGCCAATACGGTCTTGCAAGAAGGCCGCAACTTTGCGCTCTCCATAAGTGGAATAGGCCGCAATCGTTAGTGTTATCAAGAAAACAACGCCAATCAACCCCATTTTTTGGAGTACAAAAGCAAAATCAAAAAGTAATATATACATCATAATATAATAATCTAAGTGTAAGATGGATTAGTCGTATTTGGAAGCACACCTTCATCGGAGAGGTATTTACCAATATTAAAATTTATACCATCTAAAAGTTCAATATCTTCATTCCAGTCAATTATTTTCCAATGTTGGTTGGGTTCTGCCACAATTACCTTTTGACTTTTGGAGAGTACCCAAATTAATTTCTGTGTACCAAAGTCAAATAGTTTTTGTGTCTTTATGCTTATAAAATTCAGGTCTGTCATCAACAAATCATCGTCCCATTCTGCACTCACATCAATTTCTACCACGCAATAGGCTGGTACATCAATGTATTGCGTGTTGATCTTATCTGGAGTAAGTACCTTTCTTTCAAAGATAGATATATCCAAAGAAAGGTTGTTCTTAAAACCAAGGTGATTCCCTGTTTCTCCAGGATAAACTAAGTATTTCTTAAAATCTACTTTATTTAATACAAAATACGTAAAATATTGAACAATAAAGCCTTGTAAACCGCTCCAGCCTATAATATCTTCTAAGTTTTTCTTTTTCAACAACACTTGCTTATAACCTGAATAATAGAATGCAACTCCGTCAATGGTGTCCTTGACGAGATAATCCGGCACTTTCCTTTTTTTGGGTTGCGCCGGTCTATTTATAGCATATGCAGCTTGTTGCCGAGTCATTTTATACTTAGATTACGGTTAAGGCATCACTTACATAGTGATTTTGACTAATAACCGAATGTTTCTCAATATCACGAGCGCCTTCAATGATCCAATCGTTTGCTCCTTTTTTCTCAAAACGACAGGTATTGCAGATAAACTCGCTCACCTCGCCGTATTTGTCCTTACGTGCTGTGATACGGTAAATTTCGTTACCATACATCCAAGCGGTGGTTTTACCCGAACATTTATCGCATTCGCGGTGTGCGTCCATGGGTTTGAGGAACCAAACACGGCTTTTGAAACGGAAAGTACGATCCGTTAATGCGCCTACCGGACAAACATCAATGACATTGCCAGAGAAATCATTATCAATCGCCTTTTCGATAAAGGTAGATATTTCAGAGTGATCGCCACGACCAACAATACCGTGTACACGATTGTCAGTGATTTGATTGGCCACATAAACACAGCGGTAGCAAAGAATGCAGCGCGTCATGTGCAATTTGATATAAGGGCCGATGTCAATTTTTTCAAATGTGCGACGCTCAAACTCATACCGTGTGCCGGCAGAACCATGCTCAAAAGCAAGGTCTTGCAAGTGGCATTCGCCAGCTTGGTCGCAAATGGGACAATCCAAAGGATGATTGAGCAACAAAAACTCTACAACGCCTTTGCGGGCATTCACTACCTCTTCACTGCTTTTGCTGGCCACTTCCATGCCGTCCATGACCATTGTTTGGCAAGAAGCCACTAGTTTGGGCATTGGTCGCGGGTCTTTTTCAGAGCCTTTACTCACTTTTACAAGACAAGTACGGCATTTGCCCCCCGATCCTTTGAGTGAAGTATAAAAGCACATGGCGGGCGGTACGCATTCCCCCCCAATCTGACGTGCAGCCTGTAAGATGGTGGTTCCATCTGCTACCTCAATTGTATGTCCGTCTATCGTTACTTTTGGCATAATTTTGCTATAAGTATTTCTTTATAATTCCAGTTGTGTTTTCAAAAAGTCGTGAAGTGGTATCATTTACTTCTTTTTCTTCCCCTCTCTCCAAGTATAAAGCATCCCTGCTTTTTTTGTCCGCCTTGTATAATAACAAATAGATTCCACATTATCCGTCATAAACAAAACAGAACCAATGCTTTCACCTAATTTATCGATACAAGCCATTTCAATGGATTCCAGAGATACATTTTTAATAAATCCCAGTTGCTCTGTCTCACTCTCCTGAACGCTTACCACAATCGGTTCGCCTTCAAAACAAGCCAAAGCACTATATTTCCAATTGCCCCCCAAGGTATCCACTTTTGAATCCGGAATATGTGCTAAAAAGTTATTTTCCGAAATCAAATAATTCATAACATCCTCATAATCATCATTATACTCCACAGACGATACATCTTCAATAGGTACAATCAAATAACCGTCAAACTCTCCAAACAAATTATAAGACTTTAATTCCAATGCTTCCTCTGAATAACTAACTAGTGTTCCAAACCAAAAATCGTTATCGCTATCCCCTTTTATCAGAGAGAGTGGTTTTTGGTCTTGAATGGATTTATCAAAAAGGTCTTTAAATATCATTTTTTAATGGGTTATACAGTAACAGGCTCGCGCACCAAACCATAATTCCGCTCCAAACAAGCTACAGGCTCGTTCACGTGCCATTCAAACTCCTCGCGGAAATGCCTAATCGCAGCCGATACAGGCCATGCCGCAGCATCACCCAACGGACAAATTGTATTACCCTCGATCTTCTTGGCTACTTCGGCCAATAGATCAATATCGCTCATTTTGCCTTGTCCATTTTCCATCCGGTGCAAAACTTTTTCCATCCAACCTGTTCCTTCGCGGCATGGCGAGCACTGTCCGCAAGATTCGTGGTGATAAAAACGGGCAAAATTCATAGTATTACGCACAATACACTGGTCTTCGTCGTAAACGATAAAACCACCCGAACCGAGCATAGAACCGCTTACAAAACCACCATCTGCCAAACTTTCATAAGACATCAAACGGCTTTCACCTGCTGCGGTTTTAGTAATCAGGTAATGGGGCAAAATAGGCACAGAAGAACCTCCTGGTACACAAGCCTTGATTCTTTTACCACGTTTAATGCCGCCACACCATTCATCCGAATAGATAAATTCTTCGACTGAAAGTCCTAGATCTATCTCATAAACGCCTGGTTTATTGATATTTCCGCTAGCAGAAATTAGTTTTGTACCTGTGCTTTTGCCAATACCAATTTTAGCATATTCCTCGCCTCCATCATTCACAATTGGAACTACAGCGGTGATCGTTTCTACGTTATTTACCACAGATGGGCATTGCCAAAGTCCTTTTACGGCAGGGAATGGGGGTTTAATCCGCGGATTACCACGTTTCCCTTCCAAACTTTCAATTAATGCCGTTTCTTCGCCACAGATATAAGCACCAGCGCCCGGATTTACGTATAAATCAAGGTTATACCCCGTGCCAAGTATGTTTTTACCCAACCAACCCTTGTCATACGCTTCTTGAATTGCTTTTTCTAGAATAAATACAATCCACGAGTATTCGCCACGGATATAGATATAAGAAGTATTAGCACCCAAGGCGTAGGATGAGGTAATCATACCTTCGATCAGTAAGTGCGGCAGTTTTTCCATCAAAAACCTATCCTTAAAAGTGCCCGGTTCTGACTCGTCGGCATTGCACAATAAATAACGCGGCACACCTTCGGGTTTGGCCAAAAATGACCATTTCATACCCGTCGGGAAACCCGCGCCACCACGGCCACGAAGTCCAGATTTTTTCACCTCTTCCACCACCTCATCTGGTGTCATGGACTTCAATGCTTTTTCCACAGAGCGGTATCCACCGTGTTTCCTATAAACATCATAGGTATGAATACCTGCTACATGTGCGTGTTCTAAGAGAAGTTTACGTCCCATATTTTATATTCGATGATTTGAGCGATTTGAAAATGCTACCTACAAAAGATTGGCATTTCATTGCTCCTCATTTATTTTTTAAAAAATATTTAATCAGGTTTACGGATTTTTTTGCCGTCTTCATCGTATTTTTCTAACTCCGTCATTAGATCTGCTTTTAGACCTTCTGGCGGGATAACAACTCCGCTGGCAATTAAATCAGGAAAAACAGCAACTAACATACCATCTTCCTGCATTTCTCCAAGCCATTCCAAGAGTTCATTTACATCCACCACCCCGATACCATACTCTTCAAAACCGTGTTCCACCCTGAATCGCTCAGCAAATTCGGCACCTGGAAATAATGGCAGAATATCATCGTCTTCTGCTTCCTCCCCTTCGCCCAATAACAACCAACCTTCCTCGTCAGCAAGGCCATATACTTCTTCTGTATCTGCTACGGTTTTGATAAAATAGTCGTAGCGTTTTTCTCCTGGTTTTTTAAAGATTTTATCTATCTCTTCTGGTCGTAATTGTGCCATTTTACTAATTATATGGAGTAAAAACGCGGTATTTGCGATAACTACTCAATGAATGTGATAAATTTTTAAAAGCCTAACAGCCTATTTGCACTATTCCTTTACCTGAAAACAGCTAGCGGCGGCGGCAACAAGGCATAATGCACATAAGATCAAAGCGTTACGAGGATCTTCTCCTAATACACTCTTATAAATCAACGGCACTGTCAGCATACCAATAAATTGTGGTACACAAATAAAGCCATTAAATATACCAATATAAACCCCCATTTTATCTTTTGTAACAGCATTAGCAAGCATTAAATAAGGCAATGACATAATAGAACCCCACGCAAGTCCCACTAGCCCCATTCCTACTAAGTATATCATTTTATCATTACTCAGCAGCATACTAAAGAACCCTATTGCGCCAATACACAAGAAAATAGCATGTGTTAGACGGCGACTACCCACTTTTTTTGTAATTGCAGGGATAAAAACAGAGATCACAAAACAGGTGATACTAAACATAGCGAAACAGAGTCCGCCCCATTTTGTACCTGCTTCAAAGCCTTCTGGGTTGATTTTAGGATCAGAAGCGTTGAACGCATATCTTGCACAAGCCAAAGATAAATATTGCCACATTAATGGAAGACCATACCATGTAAAAAACTTTACCCACCATAACTGCCTCATAACAGGTGGCATTTCTGATAAAGAGGCTAATATTTCTCTAAATATAGGCAAACCAAATATCAAATATGTTCCCCCTAAAATACCAACACCGACTTGACCGCCAAAAACATAAGTACCCGTTCGTGCTGCAAAAACAAAACCCATTACAGCCGCTGAAATAGATAGTGCTAAACGCCAAAACTGGATATTTTTCTTCTGTTCAACATTATAAATCGTTTCTTTTTTATAATCATCATTTTCTGGCGGATACTCCTTTGTAGTGTACATCGTCCAAAAAACAGTAGCCAAAATAGAAGCAGCACCGATATAAAATGGGAATCGCACCGAACTAGGTATGCCATTCGTTACATCTGCCCCCATTGCCATTGAAATACCGATTAAAGGCAAAATAAATGGCATCAAATTGGCCATTGTTTGCCCAAAACCAACCATAAACGACTGTACAGAAAAACCCGTTGGCCTTTGTTTTTGGTTCAACATATCACCAACAAAAGCGCGGAACGGCTCCATCGAAGCATTCAAACCTGCATCCAATAACCACATCAAACAGGCCGCCATGAAAACGGAAGAAGAATTGGGCATCAAAATCATGGCAATACTTCCGACGATAGCACCAATAAACACATAAGGTTTACGACGTCCCCAACGAGGCGACCAACTTTTATCCGACATGGCACCAATAATAGGTTGCAATAACAAACCTGTCAAAGGACCCGCCAACCAAAGTCCGGGAATGGCACTTTCTTCGGCTCCCAAATAGCGATAAATAGGACTCATATTAGCCTGTTGCAGGCCAAATCCGTATTGTATCCCCAAGAAACCAAAACTCATGCTGATGATTTGACCAAAAGAGAGATCCGGTTTATTGTCTTCACCAGATCGGCCTTGGTCTTCATCGAGTATTGTTGATGTAGTTGCCATAATTATATAAGTTAGTTAATCGTTTGCTTTGTTCAATGCATTTTCCAGGTACCCTTATCTATTTTACCAGCCTTGCAATCTTCAATAAACTGGTCAATTTTAGCCTCATCTAAATGTTCGTGAAAGAACTCGCCCACCTGCATCATAGGCGCGTATCCACACGCACCAAGGCATTCTACTTGTTTGATGGTAAACATGCCATCAGGAGTAATCTGGTTTTTACCAATACCCAATTTCAGTTTGGTATATTCAATAATGCTTTCTGCGCCCTCAATGGCACAAGGCCCTGTTTGGCAAAATTCCAGCACGTACTTGCCCACCGGAGCCAAGTTGTACATGGAATAAAAAGAAGCCACCTCATATACTTCAATTGGTGTAATGCCCAATACCTCCGCCACATGATCCATTGCAGGTACACTGAGCCAGCCTTCATTTTCTTCTTGCGCAATGTGAAGTGCGCGAAGGATGGCACTCTTTCCCCTTCCTTCAGGGTATTTGGTCATGAATGATTTTACCTCCTTGTGGGCGGCATCCGAATATTGGAAAGGTGCGCTATGTTCTGTTACTGCGTGCATGCTTTTTATGAAAAAATTTCTTTTAAGTCAATTTGAAGTTCGGGGAATATATCAGATGTCGCAAAATGGTCTTCATCTTCACTAAACACCCTGTAATGACCATACTCTCCGTTTGGTTGGAGCGTATAAGCCTGTATTATATTCTCCGTTGGATGTACAATCCAATATTCGGGTACTAGATTCTCCTGATACAACTGGTACTTTCTTTTAATATCGTGCTGTACGGAGCCTGGTGAAAGAATTTCTATAATCCAATCAGGTGCGCCTATACAGCCCTTCTCGTCCAATTTATTTTCATCGCAGATGATACAGATATCAGGTTGTACTACTGTATAGATTTCTTTGTTTTGGGCTTTTGATTTTTTTGCATCCAATAACCTTACATCAAAAGGGGCGTGGAATAAATTACAAGACTTCCCCTTAAATGCACCTAATAATTCTCCTATCAGTCTTGTGGACACCTTTTGGTGTTTCACCGACGGCGCAGGCGACATTTTGAATATTTTACCCTTAATAATCTCCACCCGCTCCTCGAACTTCCAAGAGAGGTAATCGGCATAGCTAAAAATGCCATTAGGGTCGATATGTGCAAAATCAGTTACCATTTTTTACGCGTCTAATTCACCAGCGATGACGTTCATCGAACTCATGGTCAAAATAGCATCTGACAGCACAGATCCTTTTACCATTTCAGGATATGCTTGGTAATAAATAAAGCACGGACGACGGAAATGTAAGCGATATGGCGTTCGGCCACCGTCGCTAATCAAATAGAAGCCCAATTCTCCATTTCCACCTTCCACAGCATGATAAACCTCCCCTACTGGAATCGGTGTTTCACCCATAACTACTTTAAAGTGGTAGATTAGTGCCTCCATTTTTGTATAAACGTCTTCTTTCAATGGCAAATAATAATCCGGTACATCAGCGTGAAAATCGCCTTGCGGTAAATTATTATATGCTTGATGGATAATCCTCAAAGACTGGCGGATTTCTTCTTGACGTACTACAAACCGATCGTAAGTATCACCATTAGCACCAATTGGGATCGTAAACTCAAAATCCTGATAAGAGGAATAAGGATTCATTACCCGCACATCGTAATCGACACCTGCGGCACGGAGGTTAGGGCCTGTAAATCCATATTCCATAGCGCGTTTTCCTTCAATTGGGCCAGCACCGATGGTACGATCCATAAAGATGCGGTTGCGCTCCAACATGCTATTAAATTCTTCCAATTTGGGTGGGAAGGATTTAAGGAATGCTTTTAACTTAGTGTGAAATGCTGCTGAAAAATCGCGTTCCATGCCGCCAATACGTCCAATATTGGTTGTTAAACGAGCGCCACACACTTCTTCAAAAATATCATAAATAGCTTCACGCTCTTGGAACATATAAGTAAAGCCCGTGAGAGCACCTGTATCCACGCCAATTACAGCGTTGCACACCAAATGGTCAGCAATACGTGATAATTCCATAATAATGACGCGCATATACTGTGCACGCTTAGGCACTTCAATCTTGGCTAATTTCTCTACTGTCATGTGCCAGCCCATGTTATTGATCGGAGAGGAACAATAATTCAAGCGATCAGTAATTGGAGTTACCTGATTATACGGACGGCGCTCGGCCAGTTTTTCAAAAGCGCGGTGAATATACCCAATAGTTGGCTCTGCACTCACGATACGTTCACCGTTCATTTTCATGACGTTTTGAAAGATACCATGCGTAGCAGGATGGGTGGGGCCTAGATTAAGAGTGGATAATTCACCTTCTAGGTTATCTAATTGCGAAAAATACGATTGTACTTGCATAATAATTAGTCGAAGGTTTGTTCATAATTGCCATCGCGGCCAAAAAAGCGGTCATCCTTGTCAGTACGGGTGCCATCTTCCAAGCGGTATTGTTTGCGCATGGGGAAAACTTCCATGTCATCCACATTCAAAATACGCACCAAATTTGGATGTCCAGTAAAATTGATGCCAAAAAAATCGTATTCCTGGCGCTCCATCCAATTGGCTGTAGCCCAAAGCGTGGTAGCCGTAGGAACGGAGGCATCATCTTCCGGAGTATAAATTTTAACGCGTATCCTAAAATTGTCCATCCAATTATGAAGATGATAAACTACGGCTATTTCTGCTCCTGTTCTTTCTGGATAATGTACACCACAAAGAGAGGTCAGAAAATTACATTGTAATTGCTCATCATCCCGCAAAAATTTTAAAAAATCAATGATCTGCTCGCGTGTAGTCTCTACACTGAGCATACCATCGTACGATGTTTCGCTACTTTTGATAAAGTGCGCACCTTTCTGTTCTATTCTGGCAAGAGCCAGTTCATTGGTCAATGCCATTATGCGATCTGATATTTTTCGAGCAAATGTTGATATTCGGGAGAATGGCGGCGGCGCAGCGGCTCATTTTTCACCAATTCCTGTATTTTCATTACACCATCAATGATTTGTTCTGGGCGCGGAGGGCATCCTGGCACATATACATCTACTGGAATCACCTTATCGATGCCCTGAAGGACAGAATAAGTATCAAAAATACCACCCGAACTAGCGCAAGCACCAACAGCAATGACCCATTTAGGTTCGGCCATTTGAACATAGACTTGGCGGAGAATTGGCCCCATTTTTTTGGAAATAGTACCCATTACCATCAACAAATCTGCTTGCCGAGGAGAAAAAGAGAGGCGTTCCATACCAAAACGAGCAAGGTCGTAATTGGTACCCATAGTAGCCATAAATTCGATACCGCAGCAAGATGTTGCAAACGGAAGTGGCCAAATAGAGTTGGCACGCGCCAAACCTACTGCTTTTGAAAGTGACGTTGCGAAAAAACCTTCGCCGCCATATCCTTCGGGCATTTCTTCTATCTTTGCCATATTATTAAGTTATATTTTTTGATCTTATTGAATTAATTTAAAATTTAGGGTGAGCCAAAATTAAAGGCTAAGAAACTAAACTTATCGATCCCATTCTAGCGCGCCTTTTTTCCATACATAGACAAATCCAAGCAAGAAAACAGTCACAAACATAAGGACAGCAATATAACCTTCCCAGCCTAATGCCCTAAAATTTTCAGCATAAGGATAGAAAAAGATTACCTCAACGTCGAAAAGAACAAAAAGAATGGCTGTCATGAAATATTTAATAGAGGCCGGCATGCGTGCATTACCTTGGGCTTCTACACCACATTCAAAATTTTCATCTTTAGCCTTGTTTTTGCGGCTAGGCCCAAGAATATGGGTAACCACCAACACAAATCCTACGAATCCGATGGCGACCAATGATTGTAATACAACGGGCAAATATGCGCTACTGTCCATAATAATAGTTTTACTTTTAAACGGTATTTTTCCGATAGTGTTCATCGAACCTATCAAATTCCGCCGCAAAAGTAGAACATTTTCATTGTCTTGGTAAATAATCAAATGATTTGTAAAAAAATGATTGCAAATTTGGAGTTGTTCCAGATAAAAAAACAGTTTTTTGTTTAAAATAAGTATTGTACTTTTGCGCTGTTTAATACATTAAAATCAGAAAATCAACGCTTTACGATGAAATATACAAATATTACAGGCTTTTACGCTTTTTTGACCCTGAGTTTTCTTTTTTGTGCATGCGGAGGAAATTCAAACGCCGAGAATCAAAATATCGGTACAAAATCTTTTTTTGCGCCTTATGGCACCCCCGTTTTGGATGGTTCTTCCTCCGACGAGGCTTGGGAAAATGCAGAATGGTTCGCAATGAATCAAAACTGGCTCGGAACGCCCCCCCCTGATTCACTGGATTTTAAAGGTCGTTTTAAAGTAATTTGGGACGAGAACATGCTATACATTCTAGCAGAGATCACAGACGACACCTTAATTGATATCCACTCTGATGGGCTCGTTCAATATTTCGACGATGATTGCTTGGAAATCTTTGTGGATGAAGATGCTTCAGGCGGCGACCATGCTTACAACTACAATGCCTTTGCCTATCATATTGCCTTGGACAACAAAGTAGTGGACATTGCGCCCGATAGTACGAAGCGATATTACGACGATCATTGTATTTCGTTACGCAACACAGTGGGTAATATTAGCGTGTGGGAAGTAGGTATTAAAATTTTTGATGGCAAGAATTACGCTGATGGCGGCGAAAACATTCCTAAAACGCTCAAACAAATGAAAAAGATTGGTTTTGCGCTCGCCTATTGCGATAATGACCATTCGCCGGAGCGTGAGCACTTTATGGGAAGTGTGCCCATTGAGGGCCAAGATAAAAATAGGGCATGGCAAGATGCGGGTCTTTTTGGCATTTTAGAATTGAAATAGGCTGTTTTTAAAACTTAACATTGCAGAAATTAATTTATAGTTAATTTTGCGCCAAGTTTTAACTAACACACTATAATTAAATTCAATTTTATTTATGAAGTATTTATTTACCTCTTTGCTGATGCTCTGCATAGCGGGGGCTACTTCGCTATTTGCGCAGGTAACCAACGGAACATTAGTTGGTCTAGTTGTGGATAACGAAGGAGAAGCCCTTATTGGTGCAACTGTTGTTGCTACGCATGTCCCATCTGGAACAGTTTATGGGACAGCAACACGTACTGATGGCCGGTACACCATTCCAAACATGCGCGTGGGTGGCCCTTATTCCGTAAAAGTAACCTACACAGGTTTCAAAACATCAGAAGCCACCGTTAATTCAGTTGCTTTGGGTACTAAAACGGTACGTGATTTTATCATGGAAAACGCTTCGGTAGCGATTGGTGGCATCGACATTGTTGCCGATGCAAGCCTCAAGACTGGTGCTGCAACTGGTGTAAATAGCGATCAGATCCGGGCATTGCCTACGATTCGTCGCTCGATTGATGATTACACCCGTTTGAATCCTCTGGCTGCTGAAGGTGGCAGTTTTGGCGGTCGCAATGACCAATTCAATAACTATTCGCTAGACGGTGCCATCTTTAATAATCCATTTGGATTGGATGCGGCTACTCCCGGTGGCCAAACAGATGCACAGCCTGTTTCTTTGGATGCTATTGAGCAAATTAACGTTTCCATTGCACCTTATGATGTTACACAAGCTGGTTTTACAGGTGCAGCAATCAATGCAGTGACAAAATCAGGTACGAATCAATTCCACGGTACGGTATATGGC
This sequence comes from Bacteroidota bacterium, assembly GCA_041160955.1. Classification (GTDB taxonomy): domain Bacteria; phylum Bacteroidota; class Bacteroidia; order Chitinophagales; family Saprospiraceae; genus M3007. Next base: position 4,006 of record JBEAVK010000344.1, on the reverse strand, counting down.
TTTGGTCGTAACAAAAACATGTACGGTGTAAAAGTAGGTGATGACAAGGCGGTTCGTGGCGATTTACGCCAACTCCAAACAGGTTTTAGTCTTGGCGGTCCATTGATTAAAAATAAATTATTCTTCTTTGCCAATGTGGAAGTAGAACGCCGTTCAGATTTGGGTTCTTATTTTGTACCCAACCGTGGCACTGGCGCATCCAATGAGTCTCGCGTATTGGCAACTGATATGGAATTGGTACGCAGCCTTTTACAATCTAAATATGGATACGAATCAGGTGACATTGAAAATTTCCGTCACCGTTCCGATAACCAGAAGGCACTTTTGAAATTGGATTGGAACATCGACAAAAACCACTCCTTTAGTATTATGGGTAATTTTATGGATGCTGCTAAGGATAAACCAGCCCATCCATCGGCCATTGGTCGCCGTGGCCCCGATTTTTTAACCCTTCAAATGCAAAATGCAGGCTACCGTATCAATAATAGATTGTTTGGTGGAATTGCGGAGTTAAAATCATTGTTTGGTAATCGCGCTTCCAACAAATTACAAATTGGCAGAACTGCTTTCCGCGATTCCCGCGATCCGTTCTCTGATCCGTTCCCAGTATTGAATATCCACAAAGACGGTACACGTTATATCATTGCTGGTCACGAGCCATTCTCTGTCAATAATGTATTAGACCAAGATGTTTTTCAAGTTACAGACAACCTTAACCTTTATTTCGGCAAACACACTGTAACGGTTGGTGGCTCGTTTGAACGTTTCAATTTCAACAACTCGTTTAACTTGACCTCTTATGGTTTCCGTGTATTCAATCCAGTTGGGGTAGCGATTGATACCTTTGCGCAATGGATAAATTCTGGCGCATTTGATGGTGAGGTAGCGGCTGCAAAAGCGGCTTATGCTGAAAACAATGCACAAGATAAGTGGTCATTAGCAGAAACCAACCTCGGACAATTGGCATTTTATGGTCAAGACGAGTTTGCTGTTAATAATAAATTGACGCTTACACTGGGTCTGCGTGTGGATATGCCACTGTACTTTGATACGGCAGAAAAAATCCAGGAAAATATAGATCGCAAAGGTGGTGCTTTTTCTGCTGGCGGTACCTATAAATCCGATGTTGAATATTATGATGCAGATGGTAACCCTATCATATTTGATCACACAACACTACCCAAACAAACACCATTGTTCTCGCCTCGTTTTGGCTTCAACTATGATGTAGTAGGTAATGGCAAAACACTATTGCGCGGTGGAACGGGTTTATTTACAGGTCGTTTCCCATTTGTTTGGATCGGTAACCAAGTGGCCAACCCAGATTTCTTCTTCTATTGTATGACAGATCCGAACTTCAAGTTCCCACAAGTATTACGTACAAATTTTGGTGTTGACCACAAATTTGGTAATGGCTTTGCTGGTTCACTTGATATCATTCATACCAAAGATATCAATGCTGTAATGGTGCAGAATTATGGTTTGCGCCGTCCAACAGGTACTTTATCTGGTGTAGGTGCACGTCCTGTTTATTTGCCTGGCGATCGCGCGCAAGTATTTGGCCCAACCAATGCGTATGTTGTAACCAATACAAGCCTGGGCTATTCGTTGAATATTTCACCTCAATTGACTTATACCAATGGTAATGGTTCGTATATGATCGGGTATAATTTCCTTGATGCAAAGGATGCTGCTTCTATTGATGCAGAAATTTCTTCTGATGCTTACGATCGCAACCCTGCCAATGTAGTTAATACCAATCAAGGTATTTTACAACCATCTTTATATGGCAACCGTCACCGTTTGATTGGGTCGGCAACACACCGTTTCAAATTTGACCGTTTTACTACTACGGTATCTATCTTTGGCGAGGCTGCACGTGGTGGTCGTTTCTCCTATACTTATAGCGGTGATATTAATGGTGATGGTTCTGGTTTGAATGATTTGATCTTTATCCCAACGGATGCACAGATTGATGAGATGACTTTTAGCGGCGATGCTGCATCTGGTAGTGCACAACGCGCTGCGTTCAAAGCCTATATTGCTCAAGACGATTATTTGAGCGAAAACAGAGGTAATTTTGCGGAAAAATATGCCTCTTTGAGTCCTTGGTTTAGCCGTATGGATATGCGTATTTTGCAGGATATTAAGATTGCTGGCTCGAATAACATTCAATTGAGTCTTGATATTTTGAATTTCGGCAATTTGATTAATAGCAATTGGGGTGTGCGTCAGTTTGCATCTCAAACTGGATTATTACAACCAGTTGCTGTAGGATTTGATAGTAATAACGCACCAGTTTACACCTTTGATCCATCTCAGAAGTCAACTTTTTTCAATGATTTTAGTTTGGCTTCACGTTGGCAAATGCAGTTAGGCTTGCGCTACAGTTTCTAATTAAGGAGACTTGTACACAATTAATATTTAGCATAGCCACGGCATTACTATTAGGTAGTGTCGTGGCTATTTTTGTACATTGCACGATGAAAAATATCTTTTGGATTGGCTTTGCTGCGATTACGCTTGTCTTACGATCTATATTCACGGCATATCCTGAATGGACAGAGACCTATTACTCCAATGGGATTTTTGTAGGAGTGCGTTGGGTGCTGGATCATATTTTGGGTTGGACTCCATTTCCGCTTACTTATGTACTGATTGGGTTACTGCTAGTAATACTCGTCAGCGGGACTTACCGCTTGGTTAACGACAAAAGCAAGTCAATCCAACAGCGGCTTTTATGGGCTGCGGGACGAATGATTGCTTTTATTTGTGGTATCGTTGGCTTATTTTATTGGCTTTGGGGGTTCAATTATAGCCGTATTTCCTTTGAAAAACGGTTCGATTTACCCAAAATAGCCATTACGTCTGCCATGATAAGGGCGGAACTGGATAGCCAAACGCATGTGGTTTTAGGTTTGCGGCATTTACTTCAATCTGATACATCATTGGCGATTACTGTACCAGATCTTGAGCCGACAAACTTGGAACATACCGTTCGCTCTGCTATGGAGCAAGGTATGGAATTACTGTATCATAAAAATATGGGTACGCCACGGGGGCGGCAACCATTTTGGGATGGTTTTTTGATCCGTTTTGGTGCATTGGGTATTTATAATCCATTTTCTGGCGAGTGTAATATGGATAAGGGGCTGCCTGTACTGAGTAAACCTTATACATTGGCGCACGAATTTTGTCATGGTTATGGCATTGCGGATGAAGGTACTTGCAATTTTCTGGCGTATTACACCTTAAAAAATTCGGATAATGCCCTCCTCCGGTATTCCGCCGAACTAGGCTATTGGCGCGAATTGGCCGCAGCGTATAGCCGACAGGTACCTGCTGCGTATAAACTAATTTGGCGTAGTATGCCCACTGGGTTTCAAAATGATATTATCCATATCCGAGCCACGATAGACCAATACCCGGAATTTTTTGAGGCATTTCGGGTAAAAGTATATGACAACTACCTAAAGGCGCAAGGCATACCGGAAGGAATGAAAAATTATGGAAAAGTAGTTGAATTTGGCATAAAATGGAAGGTTAAACATACAAATATGGGGATAATCCAAGAAAACCAATAATCTAATTTTAAGGTTTGATTCAAAATTTTTTCTTACAAAAATCTACTTTTTCAAAATTTTTTTAAAAAAAATAAAAAAACAAAGAATAATATCAGGAAAGGCATTACCTTTGCACTGGCTTTTAACGGTTTTTAGGAGCCAAACAATAATTTTTATATGAATACTGGAACAGTAAAATTTTTCAACGAATCCAAAGGATTTGGCTTTATCGTTGACAACACCTCTAAGGAGGAAATTTTCGTACACGCATCTGGCTTGCAAGACAATATTCGCGAAGGCGATGTTGTAACGTTTGAAACTGAGCGTGGTAACAAAGGAATGAATGCTGTAGATGTGAAGATTGCTTAATTAGCAATCCAACTTTATTGGATAAATTTTTTGACCTCCGGTGATAATCATCGGAGGTTTTTTTATGCCTTTTT